>NZ_LSKN01000308.1:0-181744 GCF_001557075.1 Methylobacterium sp. CCH7-A2 | reverse complement strand
CCACCACACCCGGCCGCACGACGCCTCGCGACAGCCCCCTTGGTCGGGTGCAGCGAGGGGAGGATAAGGGCGGGCGGGGCTGCGGGGATAAGCGAACAGGCTTATCCCCCCGCGCACGCCACTTCGACCTGGGCCGCCAGTTCGCGGAGGATGGCGAGGTCTTGCTCCAGCGTCAGGCCGCGGCTGGCCCGTTGCAGAGCGAGGCGCGAATGGCGGGCGGCGTTCTCGGCGAAGTCCGGCGGCCCCAGCCGCGACAGGATCAGCATCGCCTTCTGCAGCCTGACCCCGATTTCGACCACGCCAGCGCCGTCGCGCGCGATCGGCGTGAAGAGATCGTCGAAGAGATCACCGATCGCGATCGGCGGAATATGGACCCGCGGGCAGGCCACCTCCTGCTGCGGCTCGCCTGGCTCGGCCGCGATCGCCAGCAGGCGAACGGCCCGGCCGATGACGTCGATCGCCGTGCCGGGATCGTTGATGCCGGGGGAGAGGGCGCGCGAGGCGATCTCGGCCAGGACCGAGGCGCCGAAGCGCGGGTCCTGGTCGAAGGAGCGCACATCGTCGATGGTGAAGCAGGCCCGGATTTCGGCCTCCTGCTCCGCGACGTCGAGCCCTTCTGCGAAAGCCACGGGATCGACCGGTGTCACGAAGGCGCCGGGCGTGGCCTGCACGAAGATGCGGCCCTTGCCGCGGTCGGCGATGGACGACAGCGCGCCGACATCGAGATGCTGCACATAGCCGATCCGGGACACGTGGATCGGGCGTGCGGCAGCCGGAACATCGACAGGCGGCGAGCCGCCCATATACGGCTGCTCCCGGTACAGGCGCATCGCTTGCGCCGCCGCCGACTCGACGCGCTCGGTGGTCTCCGTCACCCGTCCGAGGCGCGAGAGATGGTCGATCCAGCGCAGCAGCGTGACGACGATCAGAACAATGACGCCGGCGGTGACGACGAAGAGAACGACGCGGCCTGTGCTGCCATAAGCGCCCGTGCTGAGCGCGATGATGCCGACGAGGCTGTAGAGGAAAGAGCCGATGAAGGTCGCCAGGACGTTCTGGGTTGTCGTGTCCTCCATCACCAGCCGGGTGGCGCGCGGCGTGACATTGCTGGTCGCGGCCGAATAGGCCGCAACCATCGTGCTGAGCGAGAAGGTCGTCACCGCCAGCATGCTCGAGGCGATGATACCGAGGATGTTGTCGACCGCGTCGGCACCGATCTTGGTCGGCAGGTCGCTGGGGATATAGGGCGCCAGCACGATCGCCGCGAGGGCGGTGACCACGGCCAGGATCGAGAACAGGCTGGCCCGGAACCACATCCGCCGCGTGATTTGGGAGAGGTGCCACAGCCAGCGCGAGGTCATGAAGAGGGTTCCGTGAGAGGAATCGCGCAGGACGGCGCACCGCTGACAACGCAGCCGTTGCGGAAGGGTTGCGCTGGGGGCCGGAGTCGGTGCGGGGTCGCGCTCTAGCGCAACAGCGTGGGCTTGACCCACCAGCCGGGCTCCTGCCGCGCCAGCGCTTTCCCCGCGGCCGCGCTCTGGCGGCAGTCGTCGAAGAGCGCGAAGCAGGTCGCGCCCGAGCCGGACATGCGGGCCAGCCGGCAGCCGGGCTGGGCGCGCAGGGCGGCGAGCACCGTGTCGATGACGGGGGCGACGCGGCGGGCGGGGGCTTCGAGATCGTTGCCGGCGGCACTGAGGGCGGCGATCAGCGTGGCTCGGGTCGCGTTCGTCCCATGCGAGCCCTCATCCTGAGGAGCGCTCTGCAGGAGCGCGTCTCGAAGGATGGTCGCGGAGGGTTGGGAGCCTTCTGGAGCATCCTTCGAAACGGCCGCTCTTGCGGCCTCCTCAGGATGAGGGCTGAGGGTGAACCCACTCGCCTCAGGCGGATGTCGCTGCCCCGGCTCCAGCCCCAGCGCCCGGAACACCGGCGCAGTTTCGACCGGCACGCCGGGATTGACCAGCAGCGCGAAGAGCGGCGGCAGGGTCAGGGTTGAGCCGAGGCGCTCGCCGATGCCGGCCATGATGCGGGCGCGGGAGGCGAGGCAGACGGGGACGTCGGCGCCGGTGGCGGCAGCCGCCCGCAGCAGCGCGGGGTCGTCGGGCGCGATCCCGTTCAGCCGGGCGAGCAGGCGCAGCGCGGCGGCCGCATCGGCCGAACCACCGCCGATGCCGGACGCCACCGGCAGGCGCTTGACGAGATGGAATGTACCGCTGCGCAGCGGGCTCATTTCGGCTTCGAGCGCGCGTGTCGCGCGCAGGATCAGGTTGTTGTCGTCGACCGGCAGTCCCTGCCCGCGCGGACCGTCGATAGTCAGCGACGGCTCAGGGCCGGGTTCGAGCGACAGCGTGTCGCCCGTGCCGGCGAAGGCGACGAGGCTTTCGAGCTCGTGATAGCCATCCGCGCGGCGGCCGAGCACCCGCAGCGTCAGGTTGATCTTGGCGCGGGCGCGGGTGGTCAGCGGCGCAGTCATGTCAGCGAAGGCGTCCGGGCTGCCGTCCGACGCGACAGCAACACTCTTAGCCGCCGTCCTTCTTGGGTTCGGCCGGATCCTTCGGCTCGACCGCGTTGGCGGAGGGGCCGTCCTCCAGCCCGCGCTCGATCTTGCGCTTGATCTTGACCAGATCCTCGGGCTCGGGATTGAGGTCGCGGGCGTGGTTCCACTGGAAACCGGCCTCGAGGCGGCGCCCGACCTTCCAGTAGACATCGCCGAGATGGTCGTTGATCACCGGGTCGGAGGGGCGCAGCTCGACCGCGCGCTCCAGCTCCCGCAGCGCCTCCGGATAGCGGCCGAGGCGGTAATAGGCCCAGCCGAGCGAATCGATGATGTAACCGTCGCGCGGGCGCAGCTCGACGGCGCGGCGCAGCATCTCCAGCGCCTCGTCGAGCTTGAGATGCTGATCGACCAGCGAATAACCGAGATAGTTCAGCACCAGCGCGCGCTCGCGCCCCAGCGGCTCGGGCAGGAGTTCGAGCGCCTTGCGCAGATCGGCCTCGGCCTCCGGCCAGCGCTTGATGCGCTCGCGGGCGATGCCGCGGAAGTAGAACAGGTCCCAGTTGGCGCGGCCGGGCGAGGCGAGCTTGCCGATCGCCTTGTCATAGGTGGCGGCGGCCTCCTCGAACATCTTGCGCGAGCGATAGACATTGCCGAGCGCCGAGAGCGCATCGATGTCGTCGGGCCGCTCGGCGATCAGAGCGTTGAGGTGCTTCACCGCCTCCTCGGGCCGGCCGAGATTCTCCAGCGCGAGGCCGGCCTGGATCTCGGCATTGGGCCGCAGCGGCGAGGTCGCCGGCATCTTCTCGTAGACGGCGACGGCGTCCTCGGGCTGGCGCGCGCGCTCGAGGATGTCGCCCAGCGTCAGGATCGCGAGGTCGTGGTTGGGGTCGAGATAGATGGCGAGGCGCAGATAGAGCAGCGCCGCCGCCTCGTCGCCCTGGCGGTTGCCGGCGCTGGCGAGGCCGTAGAGCACCTCGGCGGCGCCCTGCTGGGCGTTGCCGACCTGACGGGGCGGCGCCTGCCTGGCCGCCACCTTGGCCAGGCCGTCGCGGACGATCGGGTGGTTCGGCAACAGGCGATCGAACTCCGCATAGGTCGCGGCCGCGCCCTCGAAATCGCCGTTGCGGGCCTGCATCTTCGCCCAGAGATCGACGAGACGCAGCGTCGTCTTCTCCGACTCATAGGCGGTCTTCAGGCGCTTCTCGGCATCGGCCTTGCGGCCTGCCGCGTCGAGGATGAGGCCGGCGTGATAGTCGCGAAAGAGGTTGTAGGAGGGCTCGCCGCGCAGCCGTTCCAGCGTCTCGATGGCGCGCGTGGTCTGCCCTGAACCGAGCTGCGACCAGGCTGACAAGAGCGTCGCGGTGATGTCGGCCGCACGGCCGCGCCCGCCGCGCTGCAAATGATTGCGGGCGGTCTGGTAGTTCTTCTGCTTCAGTGCGCGGATGCCGATGGCGAGCTGGGCGAGGCCGTTCGAGGGGTCGCGCTGAATCAGCTTGTCAGCGGCGCGGAAGGCATCCGGCATGGCGCCATCGGCCAGGAAGGCCACGAAGGCGCGCTCGAGCAGGTCGTTGTTCTGGGGATCGCCCTTGATCGCCTCGCGCAGGAAGACGGAGGCCGCGCCGAGATCGCGCCCCGCTCCCGCGACGATGGCGGCGAGATAGTTGCCCTCGAGGCTTTCGGCGGTGTCGAGCTGGTCGGTCGCGCGGGCAGAGCTCGTTCCCTGCGCTCCCTGCGCGGCCGCGCCGACAGGCAGGGCCAGGAGCAACGCCAAGGCAGCGGCCGTGATCGGGCCACGGCGGTTCATTCCAGATCCCACGACTGCCATTCTCCTTCGGTCTGCCGTCGCGCGCATCCCGCGGCAGACGTGGTCGGTGACGCGCGACCGTGACCGCTTCGCGTAAGTCGGCAAGATGGCCGTTTCCAGGCGGGCGGGCAAGCCTCGCGGGGGCCGAACCGGCCCGTGCCGTAGCGCGCCGGCCACAGTGCAGCAAAACCGCGCAGTGACGCAGCGTCCCGCAGTTTTCGTTGTCGATGTCTCAGCAATTCGTCGGCTATCGTCCGGCGTCGTTTCTCCGTCACGACGATTCGGACAGGATCATTCCCATGAAGAAGCTCGTTCTCAGCGTTGCCACTGTGGCTCTGCTCGCCGGTTTCGCCGCCGGCTGCGCCCAGCCGCAGAAGCCGGCCCCGGCCGTGACCCGCAAGGGCTGATCGTCTTCGCGCCGGCCGCGGCCGGCGTCGAGAAAAAGGGGGCGTGCCAGCCGGCACGCCCCCTTTTTGATGTCGGCTGAGACGAGCGGCCGCGTCACATGTTCGCGTAGCCCGGCCCACCGCCGCCCTCGGGCACCGTCCAGGTGATGTTCTGGGCGGGATCCTTGATGTCGCAGGTCTTGCAGTGGACGCAGTTCTGCGCGTTGATCACGAAGCGCGGCTCGGTCTTCGCCTCGGCGTCCTTGTAGACCACCTCGTAGACGCCGGCCGGGCAGTAGAGCCGCGCGGGCTCACCATAGAGCGGCAGGTTCTTTTCGATCGGGATCGAGGGGTCGGTCAGCTTCAGATGAGCCGGCTGATCTTCCTCGTGATTGGTCGAGGAGAGGAAGACCGAGGAGAGCTTGTCGAAGCTGATCTTGCCGTCGGGCTTCGGATAGATGATCGGCTTGACCTCGCTCAGCAGCTTCAGCGTCGCATGGTCGGGCTTGCCGTGCTTCAGCGTGCCGAAGGGCGACCAGCCGAAGAGCTGGTTCAGCCACATGTCGATGCCGCCGAGCCCGATGCCGAGCAGCGTGCCGTATTTCGACCAGAGCGGCTTGACGTTGCGAACCGGCTTGAGGTCCGCGCCGATCGGGCCGTCGCGCCACTCGTTCTCGATCTCGACGACCTCGTCATGCGAGCGGCCGGCGGCGAGCACCGGGACCAGCTTCTCGGCCGCCAGCATGCCGGAGGCGATGGCGTTGTGGCTGCCCTTGATGCGGGGCACGTTGACGAAGCCGGCCGCGCAGCCGATCAGCGCGCCGCCCGGGAAGGTCAGCTTCGGCACCGATTGCCAGCCGCCCTCGGTGATGGCGCGCGAGCCGTAGGAGAGCCGCTTGCCGCCCTCGAACAGGTCCCGGATCAGCGGATGGGTCTTGAAGCGCTGGAACTCGTCGAAGGGCGAAAGCGTCGGGTTCTCGTAGTTGAGATGCACGACGAAGCCGACGGTGACCAGGTTGTCGTCGAAATGATAGAGGAAGGAGCCGCCGCCGGTGCGGCTGTCGAGCGGCCAGCCGAAGGAGTGCTGGACGCGGCCCTTGACGAACTTCTCCGGCTTGACCTGCCAGATTTCCTTCAGGCCGATGCCGTATTTCTGCGGCTCGCGGCCGGCATCCAGGCCGAATTTGCGGATGGCGATCTTGGAGAGCGAGCCACGGGCCCCCTCTCCCAGCAGGGTGTAGCGCCCACGCAGCTCCATGCCGCGGGTGAAGCGCTCGGAGACCGTGCCGTCCTTGGCGATGCCCATGTCGCCGGTTGCGATGCCGGCAACGGAGCCGTCCTCGTTGAACAGCAGTTCGGCTGCAGCGAAGCCGGGATAGATCTCGACGCCGAGCGCCTCGGCCTGGGCCGCCAGATACTTCGTGACCAGACCGAGCGAGCCGACGAAATTGCCGTGATTGTTCATCAGCTTCGGCATGCCGACATTCGGCAGGCGGACGCCGTTCGGCTCGGTCAGGAAGTAGAAGATGTCCTCGCTGACCTCGGTGGTCAGCGGGCGGGCCTCGTCCTGGCGCCAATCGGGCAGCAGCGCGTCGAGGCCCGAGGGGTCGATCACGGCGCCCGAGAGGATATGCGCGCCCACCTCGGCGCCCTTCTCGACCACCACGACGGAGACATTCTCGTCGAGCTGCTTGAGCCGGATCGCCGCGGCGAGGCCGGCCGGGCCCGCGCCTACGATGACGACGTCGTAGTCCATGCTCTCGCGGGGTTCGGCCCGTGCCTGATCGAGATCCATCTCGCCCTCCGAAGGCCCGCGCCCAACAGGCTGCACCCGGCCTCACGCCAATTAGTTTACATATAAACTATCTACCATCCCTCGACAAGGCGAGGCAGGCGACAGACTGGAAACCCTCTATCCAAGCGCACGGTTCAATTTGCAACCGCGGCAGCTCGCGAAGCGCGGTGCCGGCGTGCTAGACAGGCGCGATGTCCCTGACCGCCGCGCCCGACCCTGCCGAGCTCGTCGCCTGGTATGCCGAGATGGGCATCACCGAGGCGCTGGATGAGGTGACGCATGATCATTTCGCCGCGCCCATCGTCAGCGAGCCCTCACGGCCGCGGCCGGTCCTGCCGCCGCGTGGCGGCCAGCCGGCCGCAATGGCCGTGCGCCCCAACGCCGCCGCCGCGACGGCCCCCGACGACGCAGCCCTGAGCGCGCGCGCCCTGGCGCAGGAGGCCGCGACGCTGGAGGAGCTGAAGGACGCGCTGGCGCGGTTCGAGGGCTGCGCGCTGAAGGCGACCGCCAAGAGCCTGGTCTTCGCCGACGGCAACCCGAACGGACGAGTCATGATCGTCGGCGAGGCGCCGGGCGCCGACGAGGACCGCATCGGCCTGCCCTTCGTCGGGCGCTCGGGCCAGTTGCTCGACCGGATGCTCGCCGCTATCGGGCTGAGCCGCAAGGACGACGTCTACATCGCCAATCTCCTGCCCTGGCGGCCGCCCGGCAACCGCACGCCGACGCCGCAGGAGGTCGCGATCTGCCTGCCCTTCATCCAGCGCCAGATCCAGCTCGCCGACCCCGATATCCTGCTCTGCATCGGCGGCCCCTCCGCCCAGGGGCTGCTCGGGCTCTCCGGCATCCTGGCCTCGCGCGGCAAATGGCAGGAGTATGAGACCGGCACGCGGCGCATCCCGGCCATGGCGACGCTGCACCCGGCCTATCTCCTGCGCCAGCCGCTGCAAAAGCGCCTGGCCTGGCGCGACATGCGGGCGCTGAAGGCGGCCTTGGACAAAGGGTCCTAGGAACGGTTGGACGATTCCTCATGCGGCGCCGACGCACAGGGCCTAAGCTGCGCTGGCATCGTCGCCCCTCCCGTGGTGGAGTGTCGGCGGGATCGGACGGAGAACGGTCATGGTCATCGACGCCTTCCTGCTCTCGCGGATCCAGTTCGCCTTCACCGTCTCCTTCCACATCGTCTTCCCCGCCTTCACGATCGGGCTCTCGGCCTATATCGCGACGCTGCTCGGGCTCTGGCTGAAGACCGGCGACATCAAGTTCCACATCCTGGCGCGGTTCTGGACCAAGATCTTCGCCGTCTCCTTCGCGATGGGCGTGGTCTCCGGCATCGTGCTTTCCTATCAGTTCGGCACGAACTGGAGCCGATTCTCGCAGGTGGTCGGCAACGTCATCGGCCCGATCATCGGCTATGAGGTGCTGACCGCCTTCTTCCTCGAAGCCTCCTTCCTCGGGGTGATGCTGTTCGGCTGGAAGCGCGTGCCACCCTGGCTGCATTTCCTCTCGGCCTGCATCGTTGCCGGCGGCACGGCGCTCTCGGGCTTCTGGATCCTCTCCGCCAACAGCTGGATGCAGTATCCCACCGGCCACGAGATGCGCGACGGCATTGCCTATCCGGTCGACTGGCTGCAGATCATCTTCAACCCGACCTTCCCGATGCGCTTCATGCACATGATGACGGCGGCGTATCTCACCACCGCCTTCGTCGTGCTGGCGACGGGGGCGCGCCATCTGCTGGCCGGCCACCGCACCGAATCGGCGCGCACCATGGTGCGGATGGCGATCCTGATGATCGCGCTGACGGCGCCGCTCCAGGCGGTCATCGGCCACCGCCACGGCGAAGACACCGCCAAGTACCAGCCCGCCAAGCTCGCCGCGATCGAGGCGCATTGGGATTCCTCCAAGCCGGCGCCGCTGGTGCTGTTCGCCTGGCCGGACGAGGAGAAGGGCGTCAACCGCTTCGAGATCGCCATCCCCGGTCTCGCCAGCCTCGTCACCCATGGCAGCATGGACGCGCTTTTCCCGAGCCTGAACGACTTCGCCGTGGCGGACCGGCCACCGGTCAAGATTCCCTTCTTCGGGTTCCGGATCATGGTCGGCATCGGCTTCTTCATGATCGCCTTCGGCTGGCTGGGCGCCTGGCTCTGGTGGAAGGGCCGGGTCTTCGAGGAGCGGCGCTGGCTCTGGGTCGCCCAATACACTTGGCCGCTCGGCTTCATGGCGATCCTCGCCGGCTGGTTCGTCACCGAGGTCGGGCGCCAGCCCTGGATCGCCACCGGCGTGCTGCGCTCCAAGGACGCGATCTCGCCGGTCACGGCGGGTCAGGTTGCGATCTCGCTGGCGCTGTTCGTCTGCGTCTACTGCGTCGTCTTCTCGGCCGGGGTGCTGCTGATCAACCGGCTGATCGACAAGGGGCCGGACGCGATCACGACCCAGGACCCGCCGGAGCAGCCCTCGCAGCGGCCGCTCAAGGCGGCGCAGGCGCCGGCTTCGGACCTCTTCGGCGACGGGCGACCCGGCGACGACCGCATCCAGCCCGCGAGCTGAGGAGAGACCCGCGATGGAATGGTATCTCCCCGTCATCTGGGCCGGCCTGATCGGCACCGCGGTGATGCTCTATGTCGTGCTCGACGGCTTCGACCTCGGCATCGCGATCCTGTTCCCGACGACGCGCGACGAGGGCGAGCGCGACCAGATGATGAACTCGGTCGCGCCGTTCTGGGACGGCAACGAGACCTGGCTGGTACTGGGCGGCGGCGGGCTCTGGGTCGCCTTCCCGACCGCCTACGCCATCATCATGCCGGCCTTCTACCTGCCGGTGACGCTGATGCTGCTGGCGCTGATCTTCCGGGGCGTCGCCTTCGAGTTCCGCTGGGTCGCCAAGCCCAAGCACAGGGTCTGGGACCTCGCCTTCTGGCTCGGCTCGACGCTGGCGGCCTTCGCGCAGGGGCTGATCCTCGGCGGGATGATCCAGGGCATCACCGTGGTCGACCGGCAGTTCGCCGGCGGCCCCTTCGACTGGTTCACTCCGTTTACGCTGATGTGCGGGGCGGGCGTCGTCGTGGGCTATGCGCTGCTGGGTGCGACCTGGCTGATCTACAAGACGGAAGGGCGCGTGGCGGAGCGCGCCCGTTCGCAGGCGAAGGTGCTGCTGCTCGGGCTTCTGGCCTTTGCGCTCATCGTCTCGCTCTGGACGCCCTACGCGCATCCGCGCATCGCGGAGCGCTGGTTCACCTGGCGCAACATGGCGCTGCTCTGGCCGCTCCCGGTGCTGACGGCGCTGTGCGGCTTTCTCGCCTGGCGGCGGCTGCACGGCCGGCACGAATTCACGCCGTTTGCCCTGACGATCGCGATCTTCGTGCTCTGCTTCCTGGGGCTCGCTGTGTCGAACTACCCCTATTTGGTGCCGCCGGACCTGACGATCTGGGACGTCGCGGCGGCGCCCTCCTCGCATGTCTTCGTGCTGATCGGGGTGACCTTCCTGCTGCCGATGATCCTGTTCTACACCGCCTTCGTCTACTGGACCTTCCGCGGCAAGGTGAAGGCGGACAGCGGCTATCATTAGGGGGAACCGCGGAGCGTTCCAGCGGTTCGATGCTGGCTTGAGTCCGGCGCGCTCTCCGTAGAGATTGCCGGCAGGCTCACGGGGAAGACGCCATGCAGTGGGAAGACTACCGCCAGTCCGAGAATGTCGAGGACCGGCGCGGGAGCGGTGGCGGTGACTTCGCCGGGCTGCCGGGCGGGCGCGGGGGACTCGGCATCGGAACCATGGTGGTGCTCGGTCTCGTCGGCTGGGCGCTCGGCATCGACCCGCGGCTGCTGATCGGCGGGGCGGAGCTGATCGGCGGCATCGGCGGGCGCCAGGCGCCGACGCAGGAGACGCGCCGCCAGGCCGGACCGCCCCAGGACGAGATGGGCCGCTTTGTCTCGGCCGTTCTGGCGCAGAACGAGGACGTCTGGTCGAAGCTTCTGCCGCAGCAGGCTAACCGGCGCTACGAGCCGCCGCGGCTGGTGATCTTCGACCGGGTCTCGAGTTCGGCCTGCGGCACCGCCCAGTCGGCGATGGGGCCGTTCTACTGCCCGCCTGACAAGCGCGTTTATCTCGACCTGTCCTTCTTCCAGGAGATGCAGCGCCGGCTCGGCGGCGGCGGCGACTTCGCCTATGCTTATGTCATCGGCCACGAGGTTGGCCACCACATCCAGAACCTCCTCGGAATCCTGCCGAGGGCCAACCAGCTGCGCGAGCGCTCCTCGCAGCGCGAGGCCAATGCGATCTCGGTTCGCATCGAGTTGCAGGCGGACTGCTTCGCCGGTGTCTGGGCGCACAACATCCAGGCGATGGGGCGCATCGACCAGGGCGACATCGAGGAAGCGATGCGCACCGCCGCCGCGATCGGCGACGACAAGCTGCAGCAGGCGTCGCGCGGCCAGGTGGTGCCGGACTCCTTTACCCATGGCTCCTCGGCCCAGCGCCAGCGCTGGTTCAACACCGGTTTCCGGACCGGGTCGATGCAGGCCTGCGACACCTTCAAGCCGCCGCAGGTCTGAGACCGGTCAGCTCACGGTGGAAGCCTGCCCCGAATCCTGCAGGAACCGGCGGGCCCGGTTGATGGCATTCATTGCCCAGCGCCCCGACAGCAGATAGCGGCCCGGTGACAATGTGCCGAGCCTGAGTTGGGACCTGGCCTGAGGCGGCGCTCGCCGGACTGGCGTCTCGCCCGGCGCGAGCTTGCGGAAGATCATCGTCGTGGGGCTGGGGTAGCCGCCTGCGTGGAACACGAGGCCAGCCCGCTCTGCCGCCGCGACGAGGGTATCCGGCGTGAAGTGGTGCACATGGGCGAAGTGGAATTGCTGCAGCGGATCGTGCCGCGTGGCGGCGGCGTTCGGCACCTCGACATGGATGAAACCGTCCTGCGTCAGCCAGTGCGCCAGGCGGCGGAGTGCGTCGACGGGCTCGCGCAGATGCTCCAGCACATGCTGGGCCGAGATCAGGTCGAAGGAGGCGGCAGGCAGGTCGGCGGCCTGCCACGAGGACTCGATGACGTCGGCACCATAGGCCGCGCGGGCATAGCGGGCGAAATCCCGCCCCGGCTCGATACCCGTCGCCCGGTGGCCCGCTTTGGCCAGGATGTCGAGGAACTCGCCCGAGCCGGAGCCCAGATCGAGAATTCTCGAGCCGGATGCGAGATAGTCTCCCAGCAGAGCAAAGCGCGCGGTCGCTTCCGCCCTGCTGCGTTTCAGATGGAGCCGCGGCGGCGTGCCGTTGCGCGCGAACTGATAGTCGAGGCGATAGCTCGACGCGTAGTAGAGGCCGAGCTCCTCCTCGCTCGGCATCGGATCGGTTCTCATCAGGCCGCATCCGTCGCAGCTGACGGTGGTCAGCGGCTTGAGCCGCCGGTCGTAGCGGCAGACCACCGTCGCGGCCGTTCCGCCGCAGAGATTGCAGGCGCAATTCTCGCCGCGATAGGGATAGGCGACGAGCGGAACATGGCTGAGAAGAGCGGCGGCAATTCCGTGCATGAGGCAAAACCCGGTTGTGGCGTTACCCAACCGGGCTAGGTCTGCTGCCTGACGGAGTCCTGATGAATGAAGCTGCTGCTGATCGAAGATGTCGGCGCCCTCGCCGACCTGACCAGCCGCCACCTCGAGAGCGAGGGCTTCCGCGTCGATGTCGCGCGCTGCGTGAGCGAGGCGCGCGAACTGCTGGCCGTCGCGCCGCCAGACGTGATCGTGCTCGATCTCGGCCTGCCGGATGGCGATGGGCTGACGCTGCTGGCGCAGCTGCGTTCGGAGGGGCTCGCCATCCCCATCCTCGTGGTGACGGCGCAGACCGGCCTGAACCAGCGCATCGATGGCCTCGACCGCGGTGCGGATGATTATCTCGGCAAGCCGGCGGCGCCCGCCGAGATCGCGGCGCGCTGCCGCGCCCTGCTGAGACGCCCCGGCGGGCTGCTCGGCGGGCAACTGACCTGCGGCGACATCGCGCTGGACACCATCAGCCGCATGGCCATGGTCCGCGAGCAGCCGCTCGCAATCGCCCGGCGCGAGGTCGATGTCCTGGAAGTGCTGATGCGGCGCAGCGGCAAGGTCGTGCCCCGTCCCGCCATCGAGGCCGCGATCTACACGATCGACGAGGCGCCGGGGCCCAATGCGCTGGAGGCCTCGGTCTCGCGCCTGCGCCGGAGCCTGGCCGAGGCGGGCGCCAGCGTGGTCCTGCACACGGTCAGAGGCGTCGGCTATCTGCTGACGGAGGCACCGCGATGAGACCGCATTCGCTGATCTCGCTCCTGACGCGCAGGCTCGTGCTGGGCAGCGTGCTGCTGACGATCGTCAACATCGCCCTGGTGACGGGCTATTACAGCCTGGATCGCGACGAGCTTCAGCGCGAGAAGATTTCCCGCCAGATCGGCCGTCTGGAAACCGCCCTGTCGCGCCTGCCGGACGGGACGCTGCGGTTTTCTCCCGGCGAGCGGTTGATCCATGATTTCCGCGACTACCCCGAGGCCTATGCCTACCGCATCCTCGACCATGACGGCCGGGTCGTCGATGCCGCCAATGCCGGGCTCGTGCCACCGGAGGTCTGGGCCGCGGTCGCTGCCTCCGACGCCGGCTCGTCGACCGTTCAGCACGAGGGGCGCACCGTCCTCGTCGGGTCGCAGAAGGTCGATGTCGGCGGCCGGCCGGCGCGGATCGGCTTCGCCTCGGTCGGCGACCCGTCGCGCCTCGTGCTGTTCGTCTTTTTCGACGAGCTGTTCGTGCATGTCTTCGTCGCGCTGCTGCCCTTCGCGGCCTGTCTCGTGCTGGTCAACATCGTCACGGTCAGGCAGTCGCTGCGCCCCCTGATCGAGGCCGCCAGGGCCGCCCGCGAGACCGGCCACGGCACGACGACGCGGCGCCTGCCGACCGCTGGACTGCCGGCCGAAATCCTCGACATGGTCGAAGCCATCAACGATGCGCTCGGCCGGCTCGAGGATGCGCTCGAGGCCGAGCGCGCCTTCACCGCCGAGGCCGCCCACGCGCTGCGCACGCCGCTGGCCGTGCTCTCCGCCCGCGTCGCGCAACTGCCGGAGCTCCCGGCTGCGCGGCCGCTGCGCGACGACGTCGCGCGCCTGACGCGGCTCGTCGAGCAAATGCTGTCGGCCGCCCAAGCGGACACGCTGGTGGTCGACCCGGCCATGCGGTCGGATCTCGCCGCCATCGCACGCAGCGTCGTCGCCGACATGGCCCCGATCGCGATCGCGGCTGGGCGGCAGATCGCCTATGAGGGGCCCGATGCCTGCCCCGTGATGGGCGATGCCGACGCGATCGCCCATGCCCTGCGCAACCTCGTCGACAACGGCTTGCGGTTCACGCCCGCCGGAACAGAGGTGACCCTGGCTGTCGAGGAGACAGGGCGCCTGAGCGTGCGCGACCATGGCCCGGGCATCCCAGCCGGCCACCGCGACACCGTTTTCAAACGCTTCTGGCGCGGGGCGGCGTCCGATCTCGGCGGCACAGGGCTCGGCCTCGCGATCGTCAAGCGCATCGCGGAAGCCCACCAGGCCGAGGTCGGCATCAGCGATGCCGCGGGGGGCGGGGCTCTGGTCTCGCTGCAGTTTCATCGACCGCCATCGCCCCTCCCGCCGGAACCCGAGCCCGTCGCCGGTGTTCGCCGAGAGACCGCCAGGCAACCGGCCTGAGAGGGCCGATCGCTCGGCGCCACCACGACAGAGGAGGTTTGCGATGACACGATTCGGCGGCTGCAAGTGCGGGCAGGTTCGCTACGAGATCCGCGGCGAGCCGATCCGGACCGGCCTCTGCCATTGCGAAACCTGTCGCAAGGATACCGGCTCGGCCTTCTCCTTCTTCGGCATCTGGCCGCGCGGGGCGGTCACGCTGTCGGGCGAACTGGGCGGCTGGCGCAGCCGCGCCGGCCTCGACCGCTTCTGCCCGCATTGCGGGTCCTCGCTGTTCTGCTTCGACGAGGGCTCCGACGAGATTGAGATCAAGCTCGGCACGCTGGATGGCGGGCCGAGCACGCTGACGCCCGTCTACGAACTCTGGACGATCCGCCGCGAGCACTGGCTGGAACCGCTCGACAGGGCCGAGCAGCATGAGCGGGACCGGCCGACGCGATCGTGAGGCGGCCGACCGTTGCCGCGCCCGCGCCAGCCTCTATAGAGCGGGTGATGCGCCCCGCCGCCGCCGATCTCCTCGCCTGGTACGACCGCCACCGCCGCGCCCTGCCCTGGCGAGCGGGCCCGGGCAAGCGGCCCGATCCCTACCGGGTCTGGGCGTCGGAGATCATGCTGCAGCAGACCACCGTCACGGCAGTGAAGCCCTATTTCGAACGCTTCATGGCGCGGTTTCCCACCGTGCAGGCTCTGGCGGAGGCGCCGTCGGAAGCGGTGATGCAGGCCTGGGCCGGGCTCGGCTATTATTCGCGCGCCCGCAACCTGCATGCCTGCGCCATCGCCGTCGTCGCCGAGCATGGCGGGCGTTTTCCCGACAGCGAGGAGGGTCTGCGCGCCCTGCCCGGCATCGGCGCCTATACGGCCGGCGCCGTGGCGGCGATCGCCTTCGACCGGCCGGCCGCGGCGGTGGACGGCAATGTCGAGCGGGTGATGACGCGCCTCTTCGCGATCGAGGATCTCCTGCCCGGCGCCCGGCCGCTGGTGCGCGAGCGCGTGCTGGCGATGATGCCGCAGGATCGGCCCGGCGATTTCGCGCAAGCCCTGATGGATCTCGGCGCCACGATCTGCACGCCACGCAATCCCGCCTGCGGCCTTTGCCCCTGGCGCGAGCCCTGCCGCGCACGGGCCGAGGGTACGCAGGAGAGCTTCCCGCGCAAGGCGGCGAAGAAGGCGGGCGTGACCCGCAAAGGCGCGGCCTTCGTGCTGCTGCGCGCGGACGGCGCATTGCTGCTGCGCACCCGCCCGCCCAAGGGCCTGCTCGGCGGCATGGCCGAGGTGCCGACCAGCGAGTGGCGCGCCGATTACGAGCTGGACGGCGCCTGGCAGGACGCGCCGGTGGTGACGCGCTGGGAGCAGCTTTCGCCGCCGGTGCGCCATGTCTTCACGCATTTCCCGCTGGAGCTGACGGTGTTCAAGGCGAGCGCGCCGGCCGGGACGCAGGCTCCGGCAGGCATGCGCTTCACGCCGCTGGCGGCGCTGGGCGAGGAGCCGCTGTCGGGTGTGATGGTGAAGGTGCTGGAGGCGGCGGGGCTCTACGCCAGTTCGAAGACACGGTAGGTCATCGTCGGCAACTCAACGGCCCATTTCGCATAGCCCTTCGAGTAGATCTTGCCACGATTGGGCGGCCAGGGATCGTGGATGCGGAGTGTCGTGCCGCTGCCATCGGCCTCGCCGTCGCCGCGCATGCCGACGACGACGATCATGTGACCCGGACTGCCGCGACCGGCGGTGTATTCCCCGACGCTCCAGAGCATGTCGAACATCAGCGGCCCACGCGACAGAGCCTGCCGCAACGCTTCGACCGACCAGGATTGTGGCGCGTTGCAGCGCAGGCCGTGAATCCGGCCATAGCGCGCGCCGGTCACGACGGCCTGGTCGGTCTCCGACGAGTTCGCCAGGCTGCCATCGGGCAGGATCATGTCCGGCGGCGTCCGCGCGATGACGATCGGCACGGTCGACTTCTTCATCATCGCGGTCGACGTCGCCCAGCAGGTCGTGTTCGTCGGCTGTGCGATGAAAGGGACCCTGTGCAGGATGGGCGGGAAGGCCTCGGTCTCGAAGAGGCATGACTGGGTCGCCGGCCCGGCCTCACCGTCCTCGACGAGCCAGTTCGTCTTCTGGAAGGCCTTGACCGCCGTCTTCGTCAGCGGCCCGAAACGCCCGTCGGGCACCAGAGGCGGCTTGGGTTTCTGCCGAAGGTTGAGGGCCTCCTGCAGCCTCCTCACCTCAGGTCCCGCCGCGCCGAGCTTCAGGATCGCCGCCATCGCCGCCTCCGCGCCATGCCGGCTCCGCAGCGGAGCCCATGACCCGAAGGTTAGCGTCGATGAGCAGGGCTCTCCGTCATCCGAACGGAGGACAGCCTCACGCCGCCGCCATCTGGGCGCGGATCTCGCCGCGCAGGGTGTCGAGCAGCGTCAGGGCGCCGTCGCGCTCGACATGCCAGAAGGTCCAGCCATTGCAGCTCGGCAGGCCCTGCGCCAGCGCGCCGATCTTGTGGATCGAGCCCACCGCCGGGTCGAGCAGCAGCGTGCCGTCGGCACGGATGATGGCCTTGTGGCGGCGCTTCTCGTCGGTGACGGTCTCGCCGGCCTTGACCAGTCCGGCCTCGACCAGAGCGAGGAAGGGCACGCGCGGCTCGCTGCGCTTGGAGGGCGCGGTGGCGAAGGCTTCCGGCGGCAGCGGCGTGATCGCGGCGATGCGCTTGCGTGCGGCCTCGGCATAGGCGCTCTCGCGCTCGATGCCGATGAAGCGGCGGCCGAGCGCCTTGGCGACGGCGCCAGTGGTGCCCGTGCCGAAGAAGGGGTCGAGAATCACATCGCCCGGATTGCTGGCCGAGAGCATGACGCGGGCGAGCAGGGCCTCGGGCTTCTGCGTCGGATGGACCTTGGCGCCGCCTTCGTCCTTCAGCCGTTCCTCGCCGGTGCAGAGCGGCAGATACCAGTCCGAGCGCATCTGCAGGTCGTCATTGCCGCCCTTCAGCGCCTCGTAGTGGAAGGTGTATTTGGAGGCCTCGCCGCGCGCCGCCCAGATCAGCGTCTCATGCGCGTTGGTGAAGCGCCGCCCGCGGAAATTCGGCATCGGGTTGGCCTTGCGCCAGACGATGTCGTTCAGCACCCAGAAGCCGAGATCCTGCAGGATCGTGCCGACGCGGAAGATGTTGTGATAGCTGCCGATGACCCAAAGTGCGCCATCCGGCTTCAGCACGCGGCGGCACTCGGCCAGCCAGGCGCGGGTGAAGGCGTCGTATTCGGCGAAAGAGGAGAACTTGTCCCAGTCGTCGTCGACGGCATCGACGAGGCTGTCGTCGGGCCGGCGCAGATCGCCCCCGAGCTGGAGATTATAGGGCGGGTCGGCGAAGACGAGATCGACGCTGGCGGGCGGCAGCGCCTCGAGGGCCGCCACGCAATCGCCGAGCAGAATCTGGTCGAGCGGCAGCTCCGTGGGCAGGCCGGCCGGCTTGAGCCGGGGTGCCTTGATCGGAGACTGCAGCGCGGGCCGCCCGGTACGCGAAACCTGAATCCGGACGGCGGCGCTGGTGGTCCCGGTACGCAAAATACCCATGACGCCCCAAGACCGTTACGCAACTTGAACAGTCGCGATATTGGCCAGTCAGGGTAAAAGCCGGGTTTAGGCTTCGAAAAAAATGCGTCTCATTCTGGGGCTGCAGTTTTTGCCCAGGTTCCTGGCGGATATGGGGAATTGCTAAGGGGAGGTTAAGGCGCGGCACCATGCGGCCAGCATGAATCCCATGCCGTCATGGTCGCCCTTGTGGCGACCATCCACGCCTTGCAAGGCGGGTCGTGGACAAGGCCGATGTCGGTAGTTGCTACCTAGTCAGGGGCAAGGCGTGGATGGTCGGGACAAGCCCGACCATGACGGTGGAAACCTCCGGCGACGCTCTCGTCACCGCCGCCAGACGCCCTTCACCGGCGCGAAGGAGTAGCGGTGCTCGGGGCATGGGCCGTGAGCCTGCAGGGCGGCGCGGTGCCGCGGCGTGCCGTAACCGGCGTGGAGCGAGAAGCCATAGGCCGGATAGCGCGCGCAAAGCCGCGCCATCATCCCGTCGCGGGTGACCTTGGCGACGATCGAGGCGGCTGCGATCGAGGCGATCTGCGCGTCGCCGCCGATGACGGATTCAGCAGGACAGGCCAGCGTCGGCGGATCGTTGCCGTCGACCAGCACGAAGGCCGGGGCGAGCGCCAGCGCCGCCACCGCACGCCGCATCGCCAGCAGGGTCGCCTGGCGGATGTTGATGGTGTCGATCTCGGCGGCGGTGGCGCTGGCAATGCCGATGGCGAGCGCCGACTGTGCGATCAGCGCAAACAGCTCGTCGCGCCGCGCCGGGGTCAGGTTCTTCGAATCGTCGAGCCCCTCCGGCACCGCCTGCGGATCGAGAATCACCGCCGCGGCCACCACCGGCCCGGCCAGCGGCCCGCGCCCGACCTCGTCGACGCCGGCGAGCGGCCAGAGGCCCTCGGCGATGGCTTTTGTCTCGCGGTGGAAATGGGCGGTCATGGGCGGGGCTTATGCCGATTCGCGGCAAAGCCCATAGCGGCGATCCCTTCTCAGCCCTCCTGAGGAGCGGGCACAAATCCGCGTCACGAAGGATGTTCCAGCTGGTTCCGGAGCCTCCTGGAGCATCCTGCGAGACGCAGCCTGGCGGCTGCTCCTCAGGATGAGGGCTCGGGCAAGAGCCGATGTCCCCTCAGAACAGGCTCAGCTGCGCCTTCTCCTTCTCCGGCTTGACAAAGAGGTCGTTGCGCAGGCGCGTGCGGGTGCCGTTGAAGCCCAGCCGCTCAGCCGCCATCTCGAAGCGCCGGCCGATCATCCAGGCATAGGGGCCGGAGCCGACCTGGCGCTGGCCCCAGGCGGCGTCGTAATCCTTGCCGCCGCGCGTCGAGCGGATCAGCGAGACGACATGGCGCAGCTTGTCGGGGTGATGGGTCAGGAGCCAGTCCTGCACGAGATCCTTCACCTCCAGCGGCAGGCGCAGCAGCACATAGCCGGCCTCCCGCGCGCCGGCCGCCTTGGCGGCATCGAGGATGCGCTCGATCTCGTGCTCGTTGATCGCCGGGATGATCGGCGCGACCAGCACCGTCACCGGAATGCCCGCATCCGACAGACGCTTCACCGTTTCCAGCCTTTTCGCCGGCGAGGCGGCGCGCGGCTCCATGCCGCGCGCGACCTTGGGGTCCAGCGTTGTGATCGAGATCGCGACCTTGGCCAGCCCCTTCGCCGCCATCGGCGCGAGGATGTCGATGTCGCGCTGGACCAGCGCCGACTTGGTGACGATGCCGACCGGGTGGTTGAACCTCGCCAGCACCTCGAGGATCTGGCGCATGATGCGCAGCTTCTTCTCGATCGGCTGGTAGGCGTCGGTGTTGGTGCCGATCGCGATGGTGCGCGGCTGGTAGGACGGGGCCGAGAGTTCCTTCTCCAGCAGCAGCGCGGCGTCGGGCTTGGCGGTCAGCTTGCTCTCGAAGTCGAGCCCCGGCGACAGGCCGAGATAAGCGTGGCTCGGCCGCGCGAAGCAGTAGACGCAGCCATGCTCGCAGCCGCGATAGGGGTTGATCGAGCGGTCGAACGAGATGTCCGGGGAATCGTTCTTCGTGATGATGGTGCGCGGCTTCTCGACCGCAACCTCGGTCCTGAACGCCGGGAGTTCGCCGAGCGAGCCCCAACCGTCATCCTCGCTGATGCGCTGCTCGGCCTCGTATCGGCTGCCGGGATTGATCGTCGCGCCGCGACCGCGCCGGCGCTCGGGATCGATGCGGTGGCCGGCATAGGCCAGCGGATCGACCGGCGCGACGCGCGCCGAGACCGACATCGGCGTGGCACCGGCCTGTTTCAGCGGCTGGGCCGAAATCGGCCGCGAAGAGGGCCTGCTCTGGAGCATGGCGCTGAACGTCCTTCGAAAATCCCCGGGAATCGGCGATTTCTGCGTCGTTTAATGTGAACATAAAGGGAACGAATTGCAAGCGACAGGATTGCGACATGCTGCGCTGCGACATAAGGAGGCGCATGCTCACCGCGGTCATACGCAGCGCTGGCTCGACCGAGGCCCTCGCGGCCACTTTTTCCGTCCTGATCCCGGCGGTGGCCGACGGATTCCTCGGCCATGCCGTCGTTCTCGATGCCGTGGGCGACGCCACGGTGGAGCGCCTCGCGGATGCGACCGGAGCGAGCTATCTGCGCGCCGGCGGGTCGGAAAGCTGGCCGGCGGGCGCGGCCCAGGCACGGGGCGACTGGCTCCTGCTGCTGGAAGAAGGCGACCTGCCGCAGGCGCACTGGCCGCAAGCCGTGGAGCGCCATCTGCTGATGGCGCCGGACAGGCCGGCGCTGATCCCGCTCAAGGGCTTCGCCCAGTCGCTGCGCGAGCGCGCCGGCCTCTCCTTCGGACCGCACCGGTTGCGCGCTGGGCTCGTCCTGCCTAAGGGCCATGCGCTCGCCGGGCGCCTCGGCGGGGCGCCGCAGCGCTTGGCCGTCGGGCGGGAGCGGGCCGCGGGATGATGCGCGGCCGGCTTGCGCCGGCGAGCGCAGCGCCGCACAGTCGCGCATGGCCGTCAAACCCCTCGCAGATCTGATCGACGACCTGCTCGCGCCCGCGCTCGCCGCGCAGGGATTCGCCGGGCGGGCGATCGTCGCGCTCTGGCCGGAGATCGTCGGCGAGCGGCTGGCCGCCCGCACGCGCCCGCTCAAGATCGACTGGCCGCGGCGGCGCCCGGCACCCGGCGAGATGTCCGACCCCGCGACGATGGTGGTGCGGGTCGAGAGCGCCTTCGCGCTCGAGATGCAGCAGCTCGGGCCGATCGTGATCGAGCGGGTCAACACCCATCTCGGCTGGCGGGCCGTCGGCAAGCTCGTGCTGAAGCAGGGGCCGGTGGACGCGCCGGTGGTGGCCACGACCGCGCCGGCAGCCGATCCCGCCCTCCTGGCGCGGATGGAGCGCGAGGTCGCCGGCGTCGAAAGCGAGGCGCTGCGGGCCAGCCTGGCGCGGCTCGGCGCCCATGTCGCGCAACGGGCAGCGCGACAGCGCTCCGACACAGCTTCGTGAGGGATGCGCGGCGGCGCGGTGACGATCTTGCCACAATCCTCCGCGCCTCTATAGGACCGGCAACCGGGCCTTGGCCCATGACATTCGCATTCCAGGAACCACGACGATGACGAACAGGCGACAGCTTATGACCGCGACGGCCGGTCTCGCGGCGGCCGCGATGCTCGGCGCTCCCGCAGCGCGGGCCCAGGCCGACCTCCTGACGCCCGGCCCGCTCGGCGATGTCTGGCTCGGCTCGCCGGACGCCAAGGTCACCATCATCGAATACGCCTCGCTGACCTGCGGCCATTGCGCCACCTTCCACAAGGACACCTGGCCGGCCCTAAAGGCGAAGTACATCGACACCGGCAAGGTGCGCTTCACGCTCCGCGAATTCCCGCTGGACCCGCTGGCGACAGCCGGCTTCATGCTCGCGCGCTGCAACGGCAACGACAAATATGTCGCGATGACCGACCTGCTCTTCGCGCAGCAGAAGGTCTGGGCCTTCACCGACAAGCCGGTCGATGCGCTGTCGACCATGGTCAAGCAGGCCGGTTTCACACAGGATTCCTTCGAAGCCTGCTTGAAAAGGCAGGATATCTATGACGCCGTCACGGTCGTGAAGGATCGTGGGGCCAAGGCCGGGGTGGATTCGACGCCGACCTTCTTCATCAACGGGCAGAAGCGTTCAGGTGCGCTCTCGATCGCCGAATTCGACAAGATCCTCACCCCGCTCCTGGGGGGCTGAGGGCGGCTGGCTTGTTTCCTTCTCCCCTCGGGGGAGAAGGTGGCAGCGCGAAGCGCTGACGGATCAGGGAAAGATGGCTCGCCCGGACACGGCGCCCTCATCCCCCTGCCGAGACCTTCTCCCCCAACGGGAGAAGGGAACGCTCACATGCAGCTGACGCGCCTCAGGCTCACCGGCTTCAAGACCTTCGTCGAACCGACGGAGTTTCTGATCGAGCCCGGACTGACCGGGATCGTCGGCCCCAATGGCTGCGGCAAATCCAATCTCGTCGAAGCCCTGCGCTGGGTGATGGGCGAAAGCTCGTTCAAGAACATGCGCGGCTCGGGGATGGACGACGTCATCTTCGCGGGCTCGAACGAGCGCCCCGGCCGCAACATGGCGGAGGTCGCGCTGACGCTGGACAACAGCGACCGCAAGGCTCCTTCCGCCTTCAACGAGACCGACGTTCTGGAGGTCACGCGCCGGATCGAGCGCGAGGAGGGCTCGACCTATCGCGTCAACGGCAAGGAGGTGCGCGCGCGCGACGTGCAGCTGCTCTTTGCCGATGCCGCGACGGGCGCGCGCTCGCCGGCCCTCGTCCGGCAGGGCCAGATTTCCGAAATCATCTCCGCCAAGCCGCAGTCGCGCCGGCGCATCCTGGAAGACGCCGCCGGCATCGCCGGTCTGCATGGCCGCCGCCACGAGGCCGAGCTGCGGCTGCGCGGCGCCGAAGAGAACCTGACGCGGCTGGAGGATGTGCTCGGCGAGATCGACGGGCAGATCGAGGCGTTGCAGCGGCAGGCCCGCCAGGCCTCGCGCTATCGCAGCCTCGCCGCCGATATCCGCCGGGCCGAGGCGACGCTGGCGCTGCTCGCGCATCATCTCGCGCGGGCGCAGGAGGCCGAAGCCGGGCGCGCGCTGGAGGAAGCGGTGCGCATCGTGACGGAGCGCACCGGAATTCAGGCCGAGGCGGCGCGGAAACAGGCGATCGCCGCCCATGAGCTGCCGGCCCTGCGCGAGGGCGAGGCCGCCGCGGCGGCCGGGCTGGTGCGGCTGAAGCGCGGTCTCGACGAACTGGAGGCGGAAAACCGCCGGGCCCGGCAGCGGGCGGAGGAGCTGGAGCGGCGGCTGGCGGAACTGCAGGGCGATCTCGGCCGGCAGGAGAACGTGGCGCGCGATGCCGCCGAGAGCCTCGCGCGCCTGTCGCAGGAAGACGCGGCCCTCGCCGGCGATGGCGATGGGGCAGCCCAGAGCGCGGAAGCTGCCTCGGCCGTGCTGGCGGAGGCGGAAGCCGCACTCGCCCAGGCGGAGGCCGCGCATGCGGCGGCCCAGGGCGCGCTCTCGGAGCTTTCGGCGCGGCGCGGCGCGCTGGAGCGGGCCCTGCGCGAGACGAAGGAGCGCGAGGCGCGCGCGGTGCATGAGCGCGACAGGCTGCTGCGCGACCAAGCGGCGCTCGACGCCGGCAGCGCCGCCCTGCCGCTGGAGCCCTTGCAGGCTGCCGTCGCCGCCGCGGACCTTGCGCTTCGCGGGGCGGATGCGGCAGCCTCGGAAGCCCGGACGGCGCTGGCCACAGCACGCGAGCGCGAAACCCAGTCGCGGGCGCCGCTCGCCGAGGCCGACCGCCTGGCGCAGCGGCTCGACACGGAAATCCGCACGCTGCGCAAGCTGCTGGCTCCGGCGAGCGCGGAGCGCTGGCCCGCCATCCTCGATTCGCTGACCGTGGCGAAAGGCTACGAGATCGCGCTCGGTGCGGCGCTGGGCGACGATCTCGATGCCGCGACCGACCCCGCCGCGCCAAACCACTGGCACGATACCGGCGCAGGCGAGAGCGACCCGGCCCTGCCGGGCGGGGCCGAGCCGCTGGCGGCGCATGTCGCGGGGCCGGCGGCGCTGCGCCGGCGGCTGGCGCAGATCGGCGTCGTGGCGCGGGGTGATGGGCCGCGCCTGCGCGCCGCCTTGAAGCCGGGGCAGCGGCTGGTCTCGCGCGAGGGCGACCTCTGGCGCTGGGACGGGCTGACCGGAGCGGCCGAGGCGCCCTCCCCCGCCGCCCGCCGCCTCGCCGAGAAGAACCGCCTCGGCGATCTCGAACAGGCGGCGCAAGCCGCGCAGGAGGTTGCCGCGCGAGCCCGCCGGGCGCTGGACGAAGCCATCGGCGAGGCGCGGACCGCAGCCCAGGCCGAGGCGGCGACGCTCGAAGCCGCGAAGCTGGCGCGCCGCGCGCTCGACCAGGCGCGCGAGACGCTGGCCGCCGCCGAGCGCAAGGCCGGCGAGGTCGCGGCCCGCCGCTCGGCGCTGAGCGAGGCGATCGACCGGCTCGGCCGCGGCATCGCGGAAATGGCTGCCGAGGCGGCGCGGCAGCAGGAGGCCGTCGCCGCCCTCCCCGCGACGGCGGCGCTCGAGGCGTCGCTGCTCGAAGCGCGCGTCCTGCTGGGCGAGCGGCGGATCGCCGCCTCCGATGCGCGGGCCCGCGTCCAGACGCTGCGGCGCGAGGCGGAACTGCGCGCCCAGCGCCGCCAGGCGATCGCCGCCGACATGCAGGCCTGGCGCGAGCGCGCCGCGCGCAGCGGCCAGACGGCCGAGGAGACGCGGCGTCGCATCGAAACGGTCTCGACCGAGCGGGCGGCGCTGCTGGAGGCGCCCGACACCTTCCTCACCGAGCGGCGGCGCCTGCTGGCGGAGATCGAGAGCGCCGAGGCACAGCGCCGCGCCGCGGCCGACGCCCTGGCGCTCGGCGAAGCCGCGCTGGCGGAGGCCGACCGGCAGGCGCGAGCGGCGCTGGAGGGACTGTCGGCGGCGCGCGAGACGCGGGCGGCGGCCGAAGCGCGGCGCGAGGCGGCGCGGCAGCGCGTCGCCGATGTCGCGCGCCAGATCGAGGAGGTGCTGGAGACGAGCCTCGACCGGCTCGGCAGCCTCGCCGGGCTGAAGCCGGGCGACACGCCGCCCGAGCAGGCGGAGGTCGAACGTCGGCTCGCCGGGCTGAAAGCCGAGCGCGAGCGGCTCGGTGCCGTCAATCTGCGGGCCGAGGACGAACTGGCCGAGGTCAAGGGCAAGCGCGAGGGGCTCACCGCCGAGCGCGACGATCTCAGCGAGGCGGTGCGCCGCCTGCGCCAGGCGATCGGCGCCCTCAACCGGGAGGGGCGCGAGCGCCTGCTCGCCGCCTTCGAGATCGTCAACGGCCAGTTCCAGCGGCTGTTTTCGGTGCTGTTCGGCGGCGGCACGGCCGAGCTCAAGCTGGTCGACGCGGAAGACCCGCTCGATGCGGGGCTGGAGATCTTCGCCCGCCCGCCGGGCAAGAAGACGCAGGTCATGACCCTGCTTTCGGGCGGCGAGCAGGCGCTGACGGCGACCGCGCTGATCTTCGCCGTGTTCCTGACCAACCCGTCGCCGATCTGCGTGCTCGACGAGGTCGACGCGCCGCTCGACGACGCCAATGTCGAGCGCTACTGCGACCTGCTCGACGAGATGGCGCGCGACACATCGACCCGCTTCATCCTGATCACCCACAACCCGATCACCATGGCGCGGATGGACCGGCTCTTCGGCGTCACCATGGCCGAGCGCGGCGTCAGCCAGATGGTCTCGGTCGACCTCGCGACCGCGGAACGCATCCGCGAGGCGGTCTGAGCGCTGAAAAAAGGCCACAATCGCCTTCGCAATGCGGCAAGAATGTCGGTATTCTCCGAATTTATAAGCTTTCCAATGCCTTAGCCGGCATTCGCCCGCCTTGACAGCATCCGGGGCGGGCAATAAAGGAGGCCGTGCTGACGACGGCTCGATGCGCGGGGCGCGGACAGGGATCGTGTGGCTTTTTGCAGGATCGTGGCCATTTCACGATCATGGAGGAGCTGCTGCCATGGCCGAACCCGACAAAAACGCCTCAGACTCGGAGTTGCGCGCAAGACTGGGGTCTCTGAAGGCCGCCCTCGGGCGGGCCGAAGAGGCCGAAAAGCCGGGCGCGAGCCCGGCCGGAGAGGACGGTGCCATGGCTGGCGCGATGTCCTCCGGTCTGCGCGCCGCGACGGATCTCGCAGGCGGCATCATCGCAGGCGCCCTGATCGGGATGCTGGCAGACCGGTGGCTGGGAACCTCTCCGTTCCTGCTGATCATCTTCCTGGTGATCGGAGCCATCGCGGGGCTGCGCTCCGTCTATCGGCTCGGTTCGCGTCCGACCTCCGGGTCCAAGGGCGGCGGGACGAAAGACTGACCGAGGCTGGCGGCCGGAAGGCCGCACGACAAGGGGCTGAAACGACATGGCGGCTGGCGGCGGAATCGATCCGATCCACCAATTCGAGATCAAGCCGATCATCGGCTTGCGGCCGTTCGGCCTCGACCTGTCCTTCACCAATGCCTCGCTGCTGATGGTCGCCATCGTCGCCGTGATCTCGGCGATCATGATCTATGGCTCGAGCCAGCGTTCGGTCGTCCCCGGCCGGCTGCAGTCGCTCGCCGAGATGATCTACGAATTCGTCGCCTCCACCGTCACCGGCGTGATGGGCAAGGAGGGCATGACGTTCTTCCCGCTCGTCTTCTCGCTGTTCATGTTCGTCCTCAGCGCGAACATGCTCGGCATGATCCCGGGCTCCTTCACCGTGACCAGCCACATCATCGTCACGGCCGCCTTCGCCTTCCTGGTGATCGGTACCGTGCTGGTCTACGGCATCGTCAAGCACGGCAGCCACTTCTTCGGCCTGTTCGTGCCGTCGGGCGTGCCGGGCTGGCTGCTGCCCTTCATGGTCCTGATCGAGGCCGTCTCCTTCGTCTCGCGCCCGATCTCGCTCTCGCTGCGTCTGTTCGGCAACATGCTGGCCGGCCACATCGCGCTGAAGGTCTTCGGCGGCTTCGTCGTCGCCCTGCTCGCCGCCGGCGGCGCCGCGACGATCATCGCCCCGCTGCCGCTGCTGCTGGCCGTCGCGCTGACCGCCCTCGAGTTCCTCGTCGCCTTCCTGCAGGCCTATGTCTTCGCGATCCTGACCTGCGTCTATCTCAACGACGCTCTGCACCCCGGCCACTGAGCCGGGCAGAGTTCGCGAGACCCTCCCACCCGCCATCACCTTTTCACACTGGAGAAAGACCATGGATCCCGTTGCAGCCAAGTACATCGGCGCTGGCCTCGCCTCGCTCGGCATGGGCCTCGCCGCCATCGGCGTCGGCACCATCTTCGGCAACTTCCTCTCGGGCGCGCTGCGCAACCCCTCGGCGGCCGACGGCCAGTTCCCGCGCGCCTTCATCGGCGCGGCGCTCGCCGAAGGTCTGGGCATCTTCGCCTTCGTCGTGGCGCTCGTCCTGCTCTTCGTGGTCTGACGCGATTCTCGACCACCCGCCTTCCCGTCGCGCCCGATCGCCGCTTGGCTGGATCGGGCGCGACTTTTCGAATTCCTTCTGAAAGGCAGCCCATGCCGGTTCGATCTTCACGGTCCGTCAGGCAAGGTTGGGCCGGCTTCGTCGGCTCCGTGCTGACCGCCACGCTGGTGGCCGGGGCAGCCCAGGCCGCGACACCGTCCCTGAGCGGCGAGAAGGCCGCCTTCCCTCCCTTCGACGTCACGACCTTCGCGGGTCAGCTGTTCTGGCTCGCCATCACCTTCGGCGCGCTCTACTGGCTGATGTCGACCATCGCCCTGCCCCGCGTCGGCGCGATCCTCGAGGAGCGCGCGAGCACCATCGCCCGCGATCTCGACAATGCCGCCAAGATGCAGGCCAAGGCCGAGGAAACGGCCCTTGCCTATGAGGCGGCCCTGACCGAAGCGCGCAAGAACGCCCAGGGCATCGCCCAGGCCTCGCGCGATGCCGGCGCCAAGGCCTCCGAAGAGCGCCGCCATGCCGTCGAGGCCGATCTCGCGGCCAAGCTGGCCAAGGCGGAAGAGACCATCGCGACCAGCAAGGCCTCGGCCATGAGCGCCGTGCGCGGCCTCGGCAGCGAGGTTGCCGTGGCGATCGTCACCAAGCTGACCGGCAAGGCCCCGAGCGCCGCCGAGGCGTCCGAGGCGGTCGATCAGGTTCTGGCGCGCGGCTGAGGAGAAGACAGATGGATACTCTCTGGGTCGGCGTCGCCTTCGTCATCTTCATCGCCATCCTGGCCTATTTCGGCGTGCCGAAGGCGATCGTCTCGGCGCTCGATTCGCGCGGCGAAAAGGTCGCCCAAGAGCTCGCCGAGGCGCGCCGTCTGCGCGTCGAGGCCGAGAAGCTGCTGGCCGAGTACGAGGCCAAGCGCAAGGCCGCCGAGACCGAGGCCGCCAGCATCGTCGCCGCCGCCAATGACGAGGCCAAGCGTCTTGCCGCCGAAGCCGAGGCCAAGCTGAACGACTTCGTTGCCCGCCGCACCAAGTCGGCGGAGGAGAAGATCGCGCTCGCCGAGAGCCAGGCCGAGGCCGAGGTTCGCGCCGCGGCCGCCGAGGCTGCGACCAAGGCCGCCGAGCTGATCATCCGCTCTCAGGTGGGCGGCAGCACCGGCGACGCGCTCTTTGCCGCCGGGCTGGGCGAGGTCAAGGCCAAGCTGAACTGAGACCTGCCGCACCGCAAGCGACACCGACGCCGCGATCTCCCCGGATCGCGGCGTCTTCGTTTTCGGGACGGCTCAAACGGAGGAAACACCGCATGTGGCTCCTGCGCCGTTTCGCCGCCCTCCTCCTCTGCCTCGCGACACCCGCGCAGGCGCTGGAACAGATCGCTTTCGCGTCACGCGACGGAACCATGCTCTCGGGTTGGCTCGCCCGTCCCGAGGGCAGAGGCCCGTTCCCGGCCGTCGTCGTTCTGCATGGTTGCGCCGGGCTGTGGAGCGCCTCCGGCAAGCTCGCCAGCCGCGACGCGGACTGGACCGCGCGGCTCACCGCGGCGGGCTATGCCGTGCTTCTGCCCGACAGCTTCGGCGCTCGCGGCTTGACGAGCCTCTGCAATGATCGCGACCGCAACCTGACGCCGGCCGGTCGAGCCCAGGACGCGCTCGGCGCCCGTGACTGGCTGGAGCAGCAAGGCTTGGCCGCCGCGGGCCGAGTCGCTCTCATGGGCTGGTCGAATGGCGGCTCGACCGCGCTGGAGGTCGCAGGTCAGCCCGCTGCGGCAGGTCCCGGCGGCTTTCGGGCCGTCATCGCCTTTTATCCGGGCTGCCGCGTCCTGCTGAAACGCGGCTGGGTGGCGCGGACGCCGACCACGATCCTGCACGGCCTGGCCGACGACTGGACCCCGGCTGAGCCCTGCGAGAAGCTGGCCGCCCAAGGTGGCGCGCGCTTCGTCGGTTATGCCGACGCCTATCACGACTTCGACCATCCCAGCCTGCCGCTGCGCAACCGCAAGGCGGCTTACTCGGAGCGCGCGGACGGGATGGTGACGATCGGGACGAATGCCGAGGCGCGGGCGCAGGCGATCGCCGCGACGATGGCGATCCTCAACGGCCTGTGAACCGTTTCAGTTCGAGACCGTGAGCGTCCTGCCGGCGCCGGCCCCGACCTTGACAGGACGCGCCGGCGGCGACGTGACAGGCTTGGCTTCGCTAGCCGGCTGCACCGGCTTCGGCCTGGTTTTCCGCGCCAGGATCGTCGAGGTGACGATGCCCTGCGGCGTGTCGAGGCCGTAGATGTCCTCCCGGAACTGGACCATGCCATCGGCGCCCTGCCAGCCCGTGAGATAGACCCAGGCGACCGGCACCGCCTTCTTCAGCGGGATGTTCTTGCGCTCGCCCTTGGCGATCTCGGCCTCGATCGCGGCCGGCGTCCATTCCGTGCCTTCGAGCAGCCAGGCGCCGAGATCGCGCACGCCCTCGACACGGGCACAGCCCGAGGAGTTGAAGCGGACGTCGTTGCGGAAGAGCGACTTCTTCGGCGTGTCGTGGAGATAGACGGCCTCGGTGTTGGGCATGTCGATCTTCATCTGGCCGAGCGAATTGTCCGGGCCGGGATCCTGCCGCACGGTGAAATAGGGCGCGGTCAAGCTGGCCCAATTGACGGTGGCCGGGTCGATCTCGCGGTTCTCGGCGCCGAGCAGGCGCATATGCGACTTCGCCAGGAAGCCGGGGTCCTTGCGCATATGTGGGATGATGTCGGCCTTCACGATCGAGGTCGGGACCGTCCAGGTCGGGTTGAGGTTGACCGAGGTGATGTTGGCCTGGAGCACCGGCGAGGGCCGGTCCGGGCGCCCGACGATGGCGAGATGCCGGCGCTGGACGAGGCCGTTCTCGACCGCCTCGACGCTGGCGCCCGGGATGTTGACCACGACATAGCGTTCCGAAAAGGAAAAGCCGTTGCCCTTCAGCCGCTCGAGCGTGGCGGTGAGCTGGTTGAGGCGGACCTCGACCGGCGTGTTCAGCGCCTTCAGCGTGAGGCGGCCGACGGTGCCGAGATCCGACAGGCCGTGGCGGAGCTGGAAGCGCTTCACCGCGGCGACGACATTCGCGTCATAGACGTCGCCCGGCAGGGCGTCAGCCGGCAGGTCTCCGCTGAGCACGAGGCGCCGCTTCAGCACCGCGACCTCGGGCGCCTGAGCGTCCGGCTTCAGCGCCGTGATGCCGGCCGGCACCTTGGGCCAGCCGCCGCGAACGGCAATGTCCTCATGCGCGATCAGCGCCTCGAGGGTGCGATCATAGGTGTTGGGGCCGTAGCTGGGCTCGTTGGCCCGCGCACCCAGCCCTCCCAGCAGAAGCGCCAGGGCGGCGACGGAAGCTTTGACGAAACGCACCGACATGGACGTGATCCCACACAGCGCCAGAGACGCATGACGGAATCATCCCTCGCGCATGGTCAAGGAAGGCTTAAGGCGTGCTCAGGATTTCGGTAACGGACTGTTACTGGCGGCTCGGGCCGCCAGTAACGATCGTCAACGACTACTCCGCCGCTTCCGCCAAGGGCGCCGGCGGCACCCATTTCAGGACCGGCTGGCGCGCGGCGCGGGTCTCGTCGAGGCGGCGCAGCGGGGCGTGGTGGGGAGCCGCGGTGAAGCGTTCCTTGTCGTTGCCCTTCGCCGCCATGGCGAGATCGCGCAGCGTCGCGATGAAGAGGTCGAGCGAGGCCTTGGATTCCGACTCGGTCGGCTCGATCAGCATGGCGCCGTGGACGACCAGCGGGAAATACACCGTCATCGGGTGATAGCCCTCGTCGATCATCGCCTTGGCGAAGTCGAGCGTGGTGACGCCGGTGCCCTTCAGCCATTCGTCGTCGAACAGCGCCTCGTGCATCGAGGGGTGATCGGGATAAGGCAGCGACATCAGGTCGGAGAGGCAGGCGCGGATGTAGTTCGCGTTCAGAACCGCATCCTCGGAAGCCTGCTTCATGCCATCCGCGCCATGGCTGAGCATGTAGGTGAGCGCGCGGACATACATGCCCATCTGGCCGTGGAAGGCGGTCATCCGGCCGAAGGGAGCCGTGCCCTCCGGCGCGTCGGCGGTGGTCTCGATCAGGCGCGGGGTGCCGCCTTCCAGATGGATGAACGGCACCGGGGCGAAGGGCGCCAGCCGCTCCGACAGCACCACCGGCCCGGCGCCCGGCCCGCCGCCGCCATGGGGCGTCGAGAAGGTCTTGTGCAGGTTGATGTGCATGGCGTCGACGCCGAGGTCACCCGGCTTAGCCTTGCCGACGATGGCGTTGAAGTTGGCGCCGTCGCAGTAGAAATAGGCGCCGGCCTCGTGCATCGCGGCGGCGATCTCGACGATCTGCGGCTCGAAGATGCCGCAGGTGTTGGGGTTGGTCAGCATGATCGCGGCGATGTCGGGCCCGAGCAGGGCCTTGACGTCCTCGACGGCGACCGTGCCGTCCGGCCGCGCGGGAACCGAGCGCACCGAGAAGCCGATCAGGGCCGCGGTCGCCGGATTGGTGCCATGCGCCGATTCGGGGACGAGCACGACATTGCGGGTCGCGCCCTCGCCCTTGGCGGCGATGGCGGCCTTGATCGCCATCATGCCGCAGGCCTCGCCATGGGCACCGGCCTTCGGCGACAGCGCGACCGCCGGCATGCCGGTCAGCGTCATCAGGTAGCGCGAGAGCTCGAGCATGACCTCGAGCGCGCCCGGCACGGTCGAGACCGGCTGCAGCGGGTGCACGTCGGAGAAGCCGGGCATCCGCGCCGTCTTCTCGTTGAGGCGGGCATTGTGCTTCATCGTGCAGGAGCCGAGCGGGAAAAGCCCGGTGTCGATGCCGTAGTTCTTCTGGCTCAGGCGCACGTAATGGCGCATCGCCTCGGGCTCGGAGAGACCGGGCAGGCCGATCTCTCCCTTGCGGGCATGCGCGCCGAGGCGCGACTTGAACGGTGCCGGCGGATCGATGTCGACGCCGGTCGTCTCGGTGTGACCGATCTCGAAGATCAGCGGCTCGATCTGCTGCAGCGCGCGGTTGCCGGTGAAGGTGGCGTGCGGCTCATGGGCGGACACGGTGCCCTGGGTGGGACGTCCCTGACGGTTCAGCATCACAGCACCTCCGCGAGCGCCGCCACGAAGGCCGCCCGATCCTCGTTCGTGTTGATTTCGGTCGATGCGACGAGCAGTAGATCGTCGAGCCCGGGGCCGGGCAGCAGCCGCGACACCGGCACGCCGGCGAGGATGCCCTTCGCCGCCAGCGCCTCGACGATCTCAGCCGCCGGCTTCGGCAGCTTCACGGTGAACTCGTTGAAGAAGCTCTGGTTGAGCACCGAGACGCCCTTCACCCCGGCCAGCGCATCGGCCAGCGCCACGGCGTTGGCGTGGTTGACCTCGGCGAGGCGGGTGAAGCCGGCCTGTCCGAGCAGCGTCATGTGGATGGTGAAGGCCAGCACGCAGAGGCCGGAATTGGTGCAGATGTTCGAGGTCGCCTTGTCGCGACGGATATGCTGCTCGCGGGTGGAGAGCGTCAGCACGAAGCCGCGCTGGCCCGAGGCGTCGACGGTCTCGCCGCAGAGCCGGCCCGGCATCTGGCGGATGTATTTCGACTTGGCGGCGAAGAGCCCGACATAGGGACCTCCGAAGTTCAGCGCGTTGCCGATCGACTGGCCCTCGCCGACGACGATGTCGGCATCCTGTTCGCCGGGCGGCGTCACGGCGCCGAGCGCGACGACCTCGGTGAAGACCGCGATCAGCAGGGCGCCATGGGCATGGGCCTTGGCGGCGATGGGCTTCAGGTCGCGCAGATTGCCGAAGAAGTCCGGCGACTGCACCACGACGCAGGAGGTCTGGTCGTCGATCTGGGCGAGGATGTCCTCGGTGGCCGCGACGTCGGGCGCCAGGGTGACGACCTCGTCATTGGCCATCTCGGAGAGGGTCCGGACGACGTCGGCATAATGCGGGTGGAGGCCACCGGACAGCACCGCCTTGTTCCGCTTGGTGACGCGATGCGCCATCAGCACGGCTTCGCCCGTGCCGGTCGAGCCGTCATACATCGAGGCGTTGGCGACCTCCATGCCGGTCAGGGCCGATACTTGCGTCTGGAACTCGAAGAGATATTGCAGCGTGCCCTGGGCGATCTCGGGCTGGTAGGGCGTATAGCTCGTCAGGAACTCGGAGCGCTGGATCAGGTGGTCCACGGTGGCCGGGACATGGTGCTTGTAGGCGCCGGCGCCGACGAAGAAGGGCACCGAGGAGGCCGCGACGTTGCGGGCCGACATCCGCGCCAGGATGCGCTCGACCTCGAGCTCGCCCTTGGCACGCGGGAGATCGACCGGCGCCTTCAGCAGCTTGTCGGCCGGCACATCGGAGAACAGGGCATCGACGTCGGCGACGCCGATGCGGGCCAGCATGTCCTGCCGGTCGGCATCGCTCAGGGGGAGATAGCGCATGGTGGTTCCTCGAATGGCGTCATGCTCGGGCCTGACCCGAGCATCTCTTCAACCAGGGCCTTTTCGTCACGAGATTCTCGGATCTCCGCTTCGCTGCGTCCGAGAATGACGATGGTCCTCAAAGCGTCTTGAGGTAGTTCTGGTACTCGGCCTCGCTCATCAGGCCTTCCAGCTCGGCGGCGTCCTTGAGCTTGAGCTTCAGGAACCAGCCCTTCCCGGAGGGGTCCTCGTTGACGGTGCCCGGCGCGCCCTCGAGCTCGCTGTTGACGGCCACGACCTCGCCGGAGACGGGCGCATAGACCTCGGAAGCGGCCTTCACGCTCTCGACCACAGCCGCCTCGCCGCCCTTCGCGACGGTCTTGCCGATGCTCGGCAGCTCGACGAAGACGACGTCCCCGAGCTGGCCCTGGGCGAAATCGGTGATGCCGACGACGCCGGTCTCGCCCTCGATGCGGATGTATTCGTGATCCTTGGTGTAGCGGGTCTCGGCCATGTCTGGTCTCCGGAGCGAAAAGGGGTTGGAGCGGGTTCAGCGCTTGTAGCGGTTGGGAACAAAGGGCATCGCGGCCACGACGGCCGGCAGAGGCTTGCCCCGCACGATCAGGTGGAGCGGAGTGCCCGGCGCGCTGTGGGCCTTGGCGACGTAGCCCATGGCGCAGGGGGCGTTCAGCGTCGGGCCGAAGCCGCCGGAGGTGACCTTGCCGACGATCTCGCCCTCGGGGGTCGCGATCTCGGCGCCCTCGCGGGCCGGGGCGCGGCCTTCCGGCAGCAGGCCGACGCGGACGCGGCCGACCCCCTCGACGAATTCACGCTGGATGCGCGCGGCACCGGGGAAGCCGCCTTCCTCGCGACGCCGCTTCTGGATCGACCAGGTCAGTGCCGCCTCGACCGGGGAGGTCGTGGTGTCGATGTCGTGGCCATAGAGACAGAGCCCCGCCTCCAGCCGCAGCGAATCACGCGCGCCGAGGCCGATCGGCTTGACGGTCGCATCGAGCAGCAGCGTGTCCCAGATCTCCCCGATCTTCGCGGCGGCGGCCGAAATCTCGTATCCGTCCTCGCCGGTATAGCCGGAGCGGCTGACATTGGCCTTGATGCCGGCGACCTTCATGGTGCGCGAGGTCATGAAGCCCATCTCGGCGGCTTCCGGCGCGATCGCGGCCAGCGCGGCCTCGGCGCCTGGCCCCTGCAGCGCGATGAGGCCGCGATGCTCGGCGCGGATCAGCTTCACATTGGCGGGGAGACGCGCCTCGATATGGGCGTAGTCCTGCGCCTTGCAGGCGGCGTTGACGACCAGATAGAGCGCGCCGTCCTCGTCGGGATCGATCGAGCGCGTCACCATCAGATCGTCGAGGATGCCGCCCTCCTCGTTCAGGAGCTGCGAGTAGCGCTGCTTGCCCGGCGCGAGATTGACGATATCGGCGGGGATCAGCGCCTCTAGCGCGCGCGCCGCGGTCTCGTGATCGGGACCGACCAGGAAGCACTGGCCCATATGCGAGACGTCGAAGAGGCCGGCCTTTTCGCGCGTCCAGTTGTGCTCGGTCAGGATGCCTGAGGGGTACTGGACCGGCATGTCGTAGCCGGCGAAGGGCACCATGCGGGCACCGAGCGCGACATGGCGGGCATGAAGCGGGGTCTTCAGTACGACGGCCTCGGGCGAAGCCCCGGCATCGGCAACAGCGGCATCCATCGACGGCCCCTTCCAGAGTCGAGCGCAGGCCCCGGACGGATGTGTCCGGAGCGCGCCCCCTCTGTCTTGGAACCTGAGAGATTTCCCCGAGCCGGCCGCATGAGCCGGACAGGTTACACCCGTCGGTGGACGGGGTTGCCCCCGCCGCTTTCCAGAGTGCCAGTTCCCACGCGGTCCGTTTGCCTGAGCGTTTCCGGGGCGGTTGCGCCTTCGGCGCCGGAGCCGAACAAGTCCGGACCCGGTCTCTTCCGCGGGGATGTTGCGGCTGTCGGCACAGATACAAGACGGCGCGCCTTAGTCAATCGAGCGGCTGCCTTCTTAACAGGCAAGCCGCGCGACTCTTTGCAGCGGCCGGGACGCCGCGCTCGCCGATCAGCGCCGGCGCGAGCGCGCCGGGGTGGCGGAACCGCCGCCGAGGCCGACGATGATCTCGACATCGCCGCGGCCGGCCGGGACGACGATGCCGTCCTCGACATGCGAGAAGTCGGTGCCGCCCTGGCCGGAGGCGATGGTGCCGCCGACGCGGGCGGCGCGGCGGGCGATCTGCGTGGTGCCGCGGGTGACGCTCGTGGTCAGCGTCGCGCCATAGGTGCCGGGGCCGCCGGCCGGGCCGAGCAGGACCCGCCCCTCGACGCCGACCTTCAGGCGATAGCCTCCATTGCCGGTCGGCGTGCATTCGCGGGCGACGTTGAGGATCGAGATCTGGTGACGCAGGCTGCCGCTGTCCTGACCGGACTGGGCGCGCAGGGCGGCGCCGCCATCGGCGATGATCACATCCGGGCAGACCAGCTGCTCTTCGTCATCCTTCGGCAGCTGATCGGGCGGGGGCGGCGTCGTCGACTGGAACATGACGACGTTGCCGAGCGTCTGCAGCGTGCTCGGCTGGCCGGACGAGGAGCCCGAAGAACCGCAGCCGGCAAGGCCGAGGCAGAGGAACGGCAGAGCCAGCAGGCTCGGGCGGCGAAGCAGCATCTCGTTCACGGCAGGGTCTCCACGCCGGGGCCGAAGCCGTTGAGGGAGACAGGCACGCCCACCCCCTCTTCCGGCGTCTGGAATACGATGAAGGTGGCGTTCTTACCGCCCTTGAGCTGGCCGAGCAGAGTGTCATCCATGACGACCTCGGCGACGCAACCGGTGGTCAGGCAGCGCACGAAGCCGGCGCGGCCGATGTCCTTGTCATCGATCTTCAGGCCGAGGCCGGAGGGCAGCAGCACGCCGAGCGGCGCGACGACGCGCAGCAGCCGACTCTTCTGATCGGCAGTCTTCAGCACGATGACGAGGAGCGTCAGATTGGGCCGATCCTCGGCCGCCACATTCTGAACCAGCGCGCACTGCTCGGTCTTTGCGCCGGGGGGCACCTCACAGCGCATCTGCCAGTCGCCATGCGTCGACTTGACTGCGCCCTGGGCCAGAGCATTCCCGCCCGACAGCCCGGCGCCGGCGAGCGCGAGGGCCGCCGCGCAGACAGGTCCGATGATCCTACCCATCCCTGCGATTCCTCCAAGGCGGCGAGCCCGCCGCATCCGCAATCCCCGCCCGTCGAATACGAGGATTCGGGCGAAATGCCGACCCGAGCGCGATTGAGCCGCCGCTCGCGACCGGACGCCTGCGTTGGGACCATGCAGGCCCCGCCCTGTCAAGGCGGCAGCCGCCCGCCGCGCCAGGGCGCCCGCGGCGGGCTCGCGCGATTATGCCGCACGAGACGCACCGGCCCCTCGCATCGCCCCACTGGCGCAAGCGTGATCTTTGATTTATCGCAATCCCGAAGAGCAAGGCGGCCTCGCGGCCGCACTCGCCGCGCATGGCTGGGCCGTCACTACGTTTCCCTCGGGATCCGTGCCGTCGGGTGACATGCGGGGCATGATGAGGAGCGACGTCGGATCGATGCGATTTCTGAGCAGGACCCCAGCCACACTGGCCGCATCGGCCCTCGCCGTCGCCGCGGCACTGCTTCCGGAGGCCGCTCTCGCCGGCACGGGCATGCCGAGCCCCTGGCAGCTCAACCTGCAGGGCGCGGTCACCGAAGTCGCCGCCTATATCCACTGGTTCCACGACTGGCTGAACGTGATCATCTTCGCGATCACGCTCTTCGTGCTGGCCCTGCTGATCTATGTCTGCTGGCGCTTCAGCGAGAAGGCCAATCCGACCCCCTCCAAGACGACGCACAACGCGCTGCTCGAGGTGGCCTGGACGGTCATCCCCGTCCTGATCCTGGTCGTGATCGCGATCCCGTCCTTCCGCTTGCTGAAGCTGCAGCTGGAAGTGCCGCCGGCCGACATCACCGTGAAGGTGACCGGCAAGCAGTGGTACTGGTCCTATGAGTATCCGCAGGATGGCGGCGCCTTCACCTTCGATTCGCTAATGCTCGATGAGAAGCAGCGGGCCGAGGCGATCGCTGGCAACAAGATCGCCGCCGCCGAGGCGCCGCGCCTCCTGGCTGTGGACAACGAGGCGGTCGTGCCGGTCGGCAAGATCGTGCGCGTGCAGGTCACCGCCGCGGACGTGATCCACAAGTTCACCGTGCCGTCCTTCGGCGTGAAAATCGACGCGATCCCCGGCCGCCTGAACGAAACCTGGTTCAAGGCCGATCGCGAGGGCATCTATTACGGCCAGTGCTCCTTCGTCTGCGGACAGAACCACGCCTATATGCCGATCGCCTTCCGCGTCGTCAGCCAGGAGCGCTACGCCGCCTGGCTCGCCGAATCGAAGCAGAAATTCGCGAATGCCGGCGACGCCGCCGGCAAGATCGCCGCCGCCGGCGAGTGACGCATCCAGAACCCTCGCGGGCCGACAGGCCCGTGCACCACCCGATCTGACCGACTGTCGCGAAGCGATTTCGCACGAGGAGACCAAGGCGATGGCAACAGCGGCTCCGCACGCTCCCGCCCACGGACATCACGACGACGCCCATGCCCACCCGACCGGGTGGCGCCGCTGGCTCTTGTCGACCAACCACAAGGACATCGGCACGCTCTACCTGATCTTCTCGATCATGGCGGGCCTCGTCGGCGGCTTCCTCTCGATCATGATGCGCATCGAGCTGCAGCAGCCCGGCCTGCAGATCTTCGCCAACGGCCAGAGCTACAACGTTTTCGTCACCGGCCACGGCCTGATCATGATCTTCTTCATGGTCATGCCCGCGGTCATCGGCGGCTTCGGCAACTGGTTCGTGCCGCTGATGATCGGCGCGCCGGACATGGCCTTCCCGCGCATGAACAACATCTCGTTCTGGCTGACGGTCGCGGCCTTCGTGCTGCTCGTCATGTCGATGTTCATGGAGGGCGCGCCCGGCGCCCATGGCGTCGGCACGGGCTGGACGATCTACCCGCCCTTCTCCTCTTCCGGCCACCCGGGCCCGGCGGTCGATTTCGGCATCTTCTCGCTTCACCTCGCCGGCGCGGCCTCGATCCTCGGCGCGATCAACTTCATCACCACCATCCTGAACATGCGCGCGCCGGGCATGACGCTGCACAAGATGCCGCTCTTCGCCTGGGGCGTGCTGGTGACGGCGTTCCTGCTGCTGCTGGCCCTGCCGGTGCTCGCCGGCGCCATCACCATGCTGCTGACCGACCGCAATTTCGGCACGACCTTCTACGACCCGGCCGGCGGCGGCGACCCGATCCTGTACCAGCACCTGTTCTGGTTCTTCGGTCACCCCGAAGTGTACATCATGATCCTGCCGGCCTTCGGCATCATCAGCCACATCATCTCGACCTTCTCGAAGAAGCCGATCTTCGGCTATCTCGGCATGGCCTACGCCATGGTCGCGATCGGCGTCGTCGGCTTCATCGTGTGGGCGCACCACATGTACACCGCTGGCCTCTCGCTCAACACGCAGCGCTACTTCGTGTTCGCGACGATGGTCATCGCGGTGCCGACCGGCATCAAGATCTTCTCCTGGATCGCGACGATGTGGGGCGGCTCGATCCGCTTCACCGCGCCGATGATCTGGGCGATCGGCTTCATCTTCCTGTTCACCGTCGGCGGCGTGACCGGCGTGGTGCTGGCCAATGCCGGCGTCGACCGCTCGCTGCACGCGACCTACTACGTCGTGGCGCATTTCCATTACGTGCTGTCGCTGGGCGCCGTGTTCGGCATCTTCGCGGGCTTCTACTACTGGTTCCCGAAGATGAGCGGCTATGTGATCCCGGACTGGATCGGCAAGCTGCACTTCTGGGTCGCCTTCTTCGGCGCCAACCTGCTGTTCTTCCCGCAGCACTTCCTCGGCCTGGCCGGCATGCCGCGTCACTATGTGGACTATCCGGACGCCTTCGCCGGGTGGCATTTCTGGTCGTCGATCGGCTCCTACATCTTCGCCGCCGGTCTGCTGATCTTCTTCTACGGCGTGTATGTCGCCTTCTCCCGCAAGGAGCTCGCCGGCGACAATCCGTGGGGCGAAGGCGCGACGACGCTGGAGTGGACCCTGTCCTCGCCGCCGCCGTTCCACCAGTTCGAGACGCTGCCCCGCATCAGCGGCTCGGACCACTAGAGACCACAGGCGGCGGGCCCTCAGGCCCGCCGCCGCCCTTCCCCCGAGCGCCCCCTCACGGCGTTCCGGAGACGGGCGGCCCCGCCGCGAAGCTTCCCCCGGCGCTCGACAGCGTCGCCAAGGACAAAGACGACCGAACCGATGTCTGCTGCCTTCGAGACCCGTACCGACGGCGTTGCCCTGACCTCGACCGGCGAGGCGCGCGACTTCTTCGCGCTGCTGAAGCCGCGGGTGATGTCGCTCGTCGTGATCACCGCCATGGCCGGCATGGCGACGGCGCCGGGCTCGGTGCACCCCGTGATCGCGTTTGCCTCGCTGCTGGCGATCGCGGTGGGCGCCGGCGCCTCGGGCTGCCTGAATATGTGGTACGATGCCGACATCGACCAGTTGATGTCGCGCACCGCCAAGCGCCCGATCCCGTCCGGCCGCGTGCTGCCCTCGGAGGCGCTGGCCTTCGGCCTGACGCTGTCGATCGGCTCGGTGCTGGTGCTCGGCCTCGTCGCCAATTTGCTGGCGGCGGCGATGCTCGCCTTCACGATCTTCTTCTACGCCGTCGTCTATTCGATGTGGCTGAAGCGCTGGACGCCGCAGAACATCGTCATCGGTGGCGCCGCCGGCGCCTTCCCGCCGATGATCGGCGAGGCGGTCGTCACGGGCGATCTCGGCCTCCATTCGATCGTGCTGTTCGCGATCATCTTCCTGTGGACGCCGCCGCATTTCTGGGCGCTGGCCCTCGTCAAGGCGGCCGATTACGGCCGCGCCGGCATCCCGATGATGCCGAACGTCGCCGGCCCGGCCGCGACGCGCCGCCAGATCGTGCTGTACACGCTGCTCATGGCCCCCGTCGCCGTTCTGCCGGCCCTGATGGGCTTTGCGGGGCTGGCCTATCTCGTCGTTTCGGTGACGACGGGCCTGGCGATGATCGTGCTGTCGCTGCGCGTCTGGCGCCGGACCGAGGGCGAGGCCGCCACCAAGGCCTGCTGGTCGCTGTTCGGCTTCTCGATCCTCTATCTTTTCGGGCTGTTCGCCGTGCTGCTGGTCGAGAACGGCCTCGGGCTGATGTGGGCGCTGCCGAAGGTGATCGGATGAGCGCGCCGCAGAAGCAGACGCCGCCGGCCGCCTTCTCGCCGGAGGACATGGCCCGGCGCCGTCGCCGCTCGATCGCGCTCGCCCTCGTCTTGGGCGGGCTCGTGGTGTTCTTCTTCGTCGTGACGCTGGTGAAGACCGGCCCCGCCATTCTCAACAGGCCGCTGTGATGGACAAGCCCGCCTCAGCCCCGCAACGCCCCCAGAACCTCGGCCGCACCGCGCTGATCTGTACCGGCGTGGTGATGGGCATGACGGGCCTCTCCTTCGCGGCCGTGCCGCTCTACGACATGTTCTGCCGTGCGACCGGCTTCGGCGGCACGCCGAAGATCGGCACCGCCGCGGCGGGCAAGATTCTCGACCGGACGATGTCGGTGCGCTTCGACGCGAACGTCGCGCCGGGGCTGGGATGGAAGTTCGAGGCCGAGAGCTCCGAGATCAAGCTTCGGGTCGGCGAGACCAAGACGGTGTTCTACAAGATCACCAACCGGACCGACCGGCCGACAACGGGCATCGCGAGCTACAACATCGCCCCCGACAAGGGCGCGGCCTTCTTCGTCAAGATCCAGTGCTTCTGCTTCACCGAGCACACCCTGCAGCCGGGCGAAAGCCTCGAGGCGCCGGTGGTGTTCTACATCGACCCCGAGATCGCCGATAAGCGCGAACTCGACGGGCTGAAGGCGATCACCCTCTCCTACACCTATTTCGCCTCGAAATCGGGGCAGCCGCTGGCCCAGGGCGGGGGCAACCCCGTCAAGGATGACGCGGGCAAGACGAACCTGTAGAGACTTGCGCTGTAACGAGCGCTGCAAAAAGCCGGACGCGGAGACTGTAGATGGCCGGGGCCCATACCAAGAACCACGATTACCACCTCGTCGATCCGAGCCCGTGGCCTCTCGTCGGCTCGATCAGCGCGACCGTCATGGCGACGGGCGCGGTGATGTGGATGAAGGCGATGACGCTGGGCGGCATGAAGCTCGGCCCGCTCGTCTTCGGCATCGGCCTGCTCGGCGTGCTCTACACCATGCTCTCCTGGTGGATGGACGTCGTCCGCGAGGCGGAGAAGGAGGGCCACCACACCCGCGTGGTGCAGATGCACCACCGCTACGGCATGCTGATGTTCATCGCCTCCGAGGTGATGTTCTTCGTCGCCTGGTTCTGGGCCTTCTTCGACGCCAGCCTCTTTGCCGGCGAGGCGATCAACTACACCCGCAAGGAGTTCACCGGCGGCGTCTGGCCCCCGACGGGCATCCAGACCTTCGACCCCTGGCACCTGCCGCTGCTCAACACGCTGATCCTGCTGACCTCGGGCACGACCGTGACCTGGGCCCATCACGCGCTGATCCACGGCGACCGCAAGGGCCTGAAGCAGGGCCTGTGGCTGACCGTGATCCTCGGCGTGCTCTTCACCGCCTGCCAGGTCTACGAGTATTCGCACGCCGCCTTCGCCTTCAGCGGCCACATCTATGGCGCGACCTTCTATATGGCGACGGGCTTCCACGGCGCGCATGTGGTGATCGGCACGATCTTCCTCGCCGTCTGCCTGTACCGGGCCTATCTCGGCCACTTCAAGCCGCAGCAGCATCTCGGCTTCGAGTTCGCCGCCTGGTACTGGCACTTCGTCGACGTGGTCTGGCTGTTCCTCTTCGCCGCGATCTATGTCTGGGCGGCGGGCACGCCCGGCGCGCACTGAGGCAAGCCGCCATCAGAACCCTGGAAAGGCGGCCTCGGCCGCCTTTCGCTTTTCAGGAGGCCGCCATGGCCGACGACCAGCCCAGCCTGCCCTCGCCCTATTCGACCGGCCTCAAGGGCCGCTGCCCCCGCTGCGGCGAAGGCAAGCTGTTCGAGGGCTTCCTGAAGGTGCGGCCGCGCTGCGCGGCCTGCGGGCTCGATTACAGCTTCGCCGATTCGGCGGACGGGCCGGCCGTGTTCATCATGCTGATCGCGGGCTTCGCTGTGCTGGGCGCGGCGCTGGCGGTCGAGATCGCCTATGAGCCGCCGATCTGGCTGCATCTGGTGATCTGGCTGCCGCTGGCGGTGATCGTCTGCCTCGCCCTGCTGCGGCCGATGAAGGGCCTCGCGGTGGCGCTGCAATATGTCCACAAGGCGCAGGAAGGCAGGCGCGAACAGTGAGCGAGACCGCCCCCTCGGCTGCCCCCTCCCCGCGCCGTCCGCGCCTGCTCTGGCCAGCGCTGCTCTCGATTCTCGGCGTCGCGATCCTGTGCTCGCTCGGCAGCTGGCAGATCGCGCGGATGAGCGAGAAGCGCGCCTTCATCGAGCGCCTGACCGCGCAGGCGGCCGGCGCGCCCGCCGCCATGCCGCCAGCCGCGAGCTGGGCTGCGCTCGACCCCGCCGCCCTCGACCTGACGCGGGTGAGCGCTCGGGGGACCTTCATCGACGGCTTCGCCGGGGTCCGCACCACCATCGCCGCCGGGGAGCGCGGCACGCGCCAGCTCGCCGGCTTCGGTCGCTGGATCTTCCAGGGCTTCCGGCTCGACGATGGCGGCGTCATCCTGGTCAATCGCGGCTTCGTGCCGGAGGGGCGCCTCGGCGAGATCAAGCCGGCCTCGGGACCGGCGACGGTCACCGGCTTCCTGCGCGCAGCCGAGGCCCGCGGTTCCTTCACGCCGGCCGACCTGCCGGCGCAGCGCGAATTCTACACCCGCGACCCCGCCGCCATCGCCGCCTCGCTCGGCATCGGGGCAGCCGCACCATTCTATCTCGAGGCCGAGCGCCAGGGCGACGGGCTGACGCCCCCGGCCGGCGTCGATGCGAAGGAGCTGATCGCCCGCATCCCCGACAACCACCTCTCCTACGCGCTGACCTGGTTCGGGCTGGCGCTGACGCTGATCGGGGTGTTCGCGGCGTTTGCCTGGCAGGGGCGCAGGAAGGGCTAGGACATCGGTTGAGAGGTCGCGCCCGTCACAATAGGCCGTCATCCTGAACGAGCCGCGCAGCAGCGCAGTCCGGGATCCATCCTAGGGGATCGACGCTGCTCTATGATGGATCCCGGTCGACCTCCGGTCGCCCAGGATGACGGCCAGAGCTGGCGACTGCTGAGTGCTTCGAACAGTTCGACCGCTATCGCGTTCAAGGCTTTGCCCTCGCCGCCCGGCGGGCCTATAGCTGTCCTCACGCCGACATCACGCCAGATCACCGAGACAAGACGCCGTGCTGCATGTGTCCACCCGCGGGGAGGCTCCCGCCCTCTCCTTCTCCGATGCGCTGCTGGCCGGGCTCGCCCGCGATGGCGGGCTTTATGTGCCCAAGGCCTGGCCGGCGCTGACGCCCAGTGAGATCGCCGGCTTTTCCGGCCGCAGCTATGCCGACGTCGCCGAGCGGATCGTCGGGGCGCTGGCCGATGGCGATGTCGAGGGGTCGGCGCTGTCGGCGATGATCGCCGAGGCCTATGCCACCTTCCGGCACCCGGCCGTCTGCCCGCTCAACCAGATCGGCGACAATCTCTTCGTGCTGGAGCTCTTCCACGGCCCGACGCTCGCCTTCAAGGACGTGGCGATGCAGCTGCTCGGGCGGCTGATGGACCATGTGCTGAAGCTGCGCGGCGAGCGCGCCACCATCGTCGGCGCGACCTCGGGCGACACCGGCGGCGCGGCGATCGACGCCTTCAAGGGCCTCGAGCGGGTCGATGTCTTCATCCTCTATCCGCAGGGCCGCGTCTCGGACGTGCAGCGCCGGCAGATGACGACGGTCGAGGCCGACAACGTCCATGCGGTCGCGGTCGAGGGCACCTTCGACGACTGCCAGAATCTGGTGAAGGCGCTGTTCAACCATCACGCCTTCCGCGACGAGATCGGACTGTCGGGCGTGAACTCGATCAACTGGGCCCGCATCGCGGCGCAGGTGGTGTATTACTTCACCTCGGCCGTCTCGCTCGGCGCGCCCGGCCGCAAGGTCTCCTTCGCCGTGCCGACGGGAAATTTCGGCGATGTGCTGGCCGGATACGTCGCCAAGCGCATGGGCCTGCCGGTCGAGCGGCTGCTGATCGGTACCAACAGCAACGACATTCTGGCGCGCACGCTCGCCACCGGCGCCTACGAGATGAAGGGCGTGCACGCCACGACCTCGCCCTCGATGGACATCCAGATCTCCTCGAATTTCGAGCGGTTGCTGTTCGAGGCGCATGGCCGCGACGGCGCCGCGGTGCGCCGGCTGATGCAGTCGCTGCAGCAATCGGGACGCTTCGAGATCGCGGAGGGGCCGCTGGCCGCCATCCGCGCCGAGTTCGACGCCACCGGCATCGACGAGGCCGCGACCTCGGCCGAGATCGGCCGCACCTGGCGCGAGGCCGGCTATCTGCTCGATCCGCATACCGCGGTCGGCGTCGCGGCGGCGCGCGGCGGGCTCGCGCGCGATCCGGCGACGCCGATGGTCGTGCTCGGCACGGCCCACCCGGCCAAGTTCCCCGCCGCGGTGAGGGCGGCGAGCGGCGTGACGCCGGCTCTGCCGGCGCATCTCGGCGATCTGATGGAGCGCGAGGAGCGCTTCACGCTGCTGCCCAACGACCAGAGCGCGATCGAGGCCTTCGTGCGCGCCAAGGCGCGGGCGGTGCGGAGCGCCGCGGCATGAGCGCGGAGATGAGCGCGGCCGGCCCGGCCGAGACGGGCGAGGTCGCAGCCAGCGGGGTGCGCGGCGCGCATGACCCCTCCGTCGGGCTGACCACGCTGCCGTCTGGCCTGCGCATCGTCTCGCAGCGCATGGACCATGCCGCCACCGTCTCGCTCGGTATCTGGATCGGCGCCGGCTCGCGCGACGAGCTGCCCCATGAGCACGGGCTCGCCCATCTGCTCGAGCATATGGCCTTCAAGGGGACGGCGCGTCGGAGCGCGCTGCAGATCGCGGAAGAGATCGAGAGCGTTGGCGGTGATCTCAACGCCGCGACCTCGGTCGAATACACCTGCTACACCGCCCGCGTGCTCGGCTCCGACCTGCCGCTGGCGGTCGACATCCTCTCCGACATCCTGACCGCCTCCTCGCTGAGCGAGGACGAGCTGAAGCGCGAGAAGGGTGTGATTCTGCAGGAGATCGGCGCCGTGCAGGATACGCCGGACGATCTCGTCTATGACCGGTTCCTGCAGGCGGCCTTCCCGGACCAGCCGCTCGGCCGGCCGATCCTGGGCACCGCCGAGACGGTGAAGAGCTTCACCCCCGACGCGATCCGCGCCTATCTCGCGCGGCATTACCATGCCGGCAACATGGTGCTGGCGGCGTCCGGCGCGGTGGATCATGGGCAGTTGGTGGCGCTGGCGGAGCAGCATCTCGCCGCCCTCCCCGCCAGTCCCGCTACGCCGCCCGCCCGCGAGGAGGGCCATTATCGCGGCGGCGAGGCGCGCGTCGGCAGCGACGAGGAGCAGGTCCATCTCGTGCTCGGCTTCCCGGGCCAAGCCTTCAAGGACGGCGCGCATTATCCCCTGCAGATCTTCTCCTCAGTGCTCGGCGGCGGCCTCTCCTCGCGGCTGTTCCAGGAGGTGCGCGAGAAGCGCGGGCTCGCCTATGCGATCGACGCCTTCCACTGGCCCTTCTCCGATTGCGGCGTCTTCGGCATCGGTGCCGGCACGGCGCCGGAGGATGTGGGCGAGCTGATCGAGGTCGCGCTCGCCTGCCTGCGGCAGGCGGCGGAGGACACGACGGAGGCCGAGGTCGCCCGCGCGCGGGCGCAGATGAAGGTCGGGCTGCTGGCCTCGCTCGAAAGCCCCGGCGGCAAGCTCGACCAGATGGCGCGGCAGGTGCTGCTGTTCGGCCGGGCGATTCCGCGCGAGGAGCTGGCGGCGCGGCTCGATGCGGTGACGCTGGAGGATGTCCGCGCTGCGGGGCGCTCTCTGCTCGGCCACCAGCCGACGGTGGCGGCAGTCGGCCCGCTCAAGGGCCTGCCGCCGGCCAAGGCGCTCAAACATGCGGCGCGGGCGGGCGCGTGACGCCATGGCGCTGTTCCGCTTCTCGACCGAGCCGCCGACACGCCCGCTGATCCGGACCGAGAACCTGATCCTGCGGGCGCCGCAGGCCTCGGACTACGCGGCCTGGTCGCTCTTGCGCATCGAGAGCCGCGCCTTCCTGACGCCCTGGGAGCCGGTCTGGAACGAGGACGACCTGACGCGCAACTCCTTCCGCCTGCGCGTCAAGCGGGCGGCGCGCGAGATCGCGTCCGACGAGGCGTATTCGCTGTTCGTGCTCGATGCCCGCAGCGAGATGCTGCTGGGCGGACTGACGCTCGGGCTGGTGCGGCGCGGCGTCGCCCAGGCCTGCACGCTCGGCTACTGGATGGGCGCGCGCCATGCCGGCAAGGGCCATATGAGCGAGGCGGTGCGCGGCGCGCTGCGCTTCGCCTTCCAGGAACTGGCGCTGCACCGCGTCGAAGCGGCCTGCCTGCCGAACAACGAGCCCTCGCGGCGCCTGCTCGAGCGCGTCGGATTCCGGCATGAAGGCTTGGCGCGCTCCTATCTGCGCATCAACGGCGCCTGGGCCGATCATCTGCTCTATGCCGCGCTCGCCAGCGACCGGCTGCCGGGCGAGGGACGATGAGCCGGCACGGCGAAGGCTGGGGAGGCCGGGGCGACCATGCCTTGTCCTCGCCACGAGCCGCCGATAGGACTGGCTCCCGACGCCGCATGACCGTTCCCCGATCCAGATACGAGCGCAGCTTGACCCTCACCGACCGATGCCTCCGCTTCGGCCTCGCCGTCGCCGGGCTCGCGCTCTGGTTCGTTCTCGCCGCAGCCGCCCCGGCCGCCGCGGTGGAAGCGGTCCGTGTGCCCGTCGACGCGCCGGTGCTCGACCTGACCAATGTCGTCGAGCGCAACAAGTCCGATGGCGACGTCATCCAGATCTCGACCGCGCCGGGCCCCGACGGGATCGTGCGCCGCATCGCGGTGCGGGCGCGCGAATCGGGCGCGCGGCCGGACTGGATCGTCTTCGCGCTGACCAATGATTCCGATGAGCAGATCGACCGGCTGCTGGTTGCGCCCTTCCATCGGCTGATCGGCTCGGGCGTGATCTGGCCGGATCTCGGCGACAGCCGCATCGAGGCCGTGACCGCGAGCCAGGGGCTGTCCCCGGATCGCGAGGCCAGCCCCGATGCCGACGTCTTCCTGATCACGCTCGACCCCGGCACGACGGTGACCTTCGTCGCCGAGCTGAAATCCTCCAACCTGCCGCAGCTCTATCTCTACGAGCAGGAGGCCTATCGCCAGAAGACCAACGGGCTGACGCTCTACAAGGGCATCATCATCGGCATCGCCGGCCTGCTGGCGCTGTTCCTGACGATCATCTTCGTGGTCAAGGGGGCGGTGATCTTCCCGGCCGCCGCGGCGCTGGCCTGGGCGGTGCTGGCCTATGCCGGGCTGGATTTCGGCTTCTTCCAGCGCATCTTCCCGCTGACGCCCGCGATCGAGCGGATCTACCGGGCCGGCGCCGAGGTGGTGCTGGCTGCGACGCTGCTCGTCTTCCTCTTCGCCTATCTCAACCTGGCGCGCTGGCATGTGCGCTACAGCCACGTCACCATCGTCTGGATGCTGGGGCTGGCGGCGCTGGTCGGGCTGGCCGTCGTCGATGCGCCGATGGCGTCCGGCATCGCGCGCATCTCGATCGCGGCCGTGGCGGCGGTCGGCTTCGTGCTGATCCTGCATCTCGCCACCCATGGCTATGAGCGCGCGGTGATGCTGATCCCGACCTGGTTCCTACTCGCGGTCTGGGTGACCGCGGCGGGCTTCACGGTGACCGGCCAGTTCCAGCGCGATCTGGTCGCGCCGGCGCTGCTCGGCGGGCTGGTGCTGATCGTGCTGCTGATCGGCTTCACCGTGATCCAGCACGCCTTTGCCGGCAGCGGGCTGTCGCAGGGGCTGGTTTCGGATACGGAGCGCCGTGCGCTGGCGCTGTCCGGCTCGGGAGACCTCGTCTTCGACTGGGACGTCAGCGCCGACAAGATCTTCGTCTCGCCGCAGATCGAGACGCTGCTCGGCCTGCCGCGCGGCGCGCTCGAAGGCTCGGCCTCGCGCTGGTTCGAGCACATGCATGTCGCCGACCGCGACCGCTATCGCGTCTCGCTCGACGCGGTGCTGGAGCAGCGCCGCGGCAAGCTCAATCTCGACCTGCGCCTGCGGGCGGCCGGCGGCAACTACCACTGGTTCAACCTGAAGGCGCGGCCGGTGATCGGCTCCGACGGCGAGGTGGTCCGCGTCATCGGCACGCTCGCCGACGTCACCGAGCAGCGCACGGCGCAGGAGCGGATGCTGCACGACGCCGTGCATGACAACCTCACCGGCCTGCCCAACCGCAAGCTGTTCCAGGACCGGCTTTCGGCCGTGTTCGGCTTCTGCCGTGCCGATGAGAGCATCCGCCCGACCGTGCTGGTGATCGACATCGACCGCTTCAAGCAGGTCAACGAATCGGTCGGCTTCTCGGCGGGCGATTCAATCCTGCTGACGCTGGCGCGCCGGCTCGGGCGGCTGCTGCGGGCGCAGGACACGCTGGCGCGCATCGGCGGCGACACCTTCGCGATGATCCTGGTGTCCGAGCGCGACCCCGAGCGCATCCTGGCGCTGGCCGAACTCGTGCGCCGCGCCGTCTCGACGCCGATCACCTTCGCCGAGCGCGAGATCCTGCTGACGCCTTCGGTCGGGCTCGCCTTGTTCGATCCCGCGCCAGCGGCGCGCAAGGACGACGCACTCAAGAACGCCGAACTCGCCATGGCCCATGCCAAGCGCCAGGGCGGCAACAAGATCGAGGTCTTCGTGCCGGCGATGCGGACCGACCGCAACGACCGGCTGGCGCTGGAGAGCGATCTGCGCCGGGCGATCGAGCGCGGCGAGATCCAGGTCATGTACCAGCCGATCGTGCGGCTGGAAGACCGCACAATCGCCGGGTTCGAGGCGCTGGTGCGCTGGGATCACCCGCGCGAAGGCCGGCTGATGCCGGCTGATTTCCTCTCCATCGCCGAGGAGACCGGGCTGATCGTCGATCTCGGCGTCTATGTGATGGACCGCGCGGCCCGCGAACTCGAAGCCTGGCAGGCGGCGCTCGAGGTCGATCCTCCGATCTTCGCCAGCGTCAACGTCTCGAGCCGGCAGCTGCTGCGCCACGACCTGCTGCACGACGTGAAGACCGTGTTGGCTCGCCGGCGCATCCTGCCCGGCACGCTCAAGCTCGAGATCACCGAGAGCCTGGTGATGGAGAACCCGGAATATGCCGCGCAGATGCTCTCGCGCATCCGCGATCTCGGCGCCGGCCTCTCGCTCGACGATTTCGGCACCGGCTATTCCTCGCTGTCCTATCTGCAGCGCTTCCCCTTCGACACGATCAAGGTCGACCAGAGCTTCGTCAGGCAGATGGGCAGCGGCAAGCCACCGGTGATCCTGCGCTCGATCGTCCAGCTCGCCGCCGACCTGCGCATGGATGTGGTGGCGGAAGGGGCCGAGACCGAGTCGGATGCGATCGAGCTCTACCAGCTCGGCTGCCAATATGCGCAGGGCTACATCTTCGGCCAGCCGATGAGCGCGGCGGAAGCGCGACGGCTGATGGGCGCGGCGGCTGCGAACTCCAGCGAGGCGGCATAAGGAGCGGGCGTCATGTCCCGGTCCGAGCCCGGCAGGACTTGAAACCGGATCCCGGCTCTGCGCTGCCCTTCGCCTGAAAGCGGCGGATGGCCTCAGGCGTGCCCAGCCTCGCTCGACAAGAAGGCCGGATCGATCCCGATCTTGCCAAGCGCGCGGGCGTATTTCGTCTCGACGCCGTCGTCGAACAGCAGGGCGGGGTCGGCGGCGCAATGCAGCCAGCCATTGGCCTGGATCTCGGATTCGAGCTGGCCGGCGCCCCAGCCGGCATATCCCAGCGCCAGCACCGCGCTCTCCGGCCCGCTGCCGATAGCGATGGCGCGCAGGATGTCGAGCGTCGCAGTCAGGCAGATGCCGTCATCGATCGGCAGCGTCGCCGATTCGAGGAAGAAATCAGCCGTGTGCAGCACGAAGCCGCGCTTGGTCTCGACCGGGCCGCCGCGCAGCACCTGCAGCTTTTCGGCCTGGCTCGGCAGCCGAATCAGCTCCTCGGAGGGGATGACGTCGAGCTGGACGAGAAGATCGGGAAAACGCGTATCGGCGGCGGGCTTGTTGACGATGATGCCCATCGCCCCATCCTCGGAATGGGCGCAGACATAGACGACGCTGCGGCTGAAGCGCGTATCGGCCATGCCGGGCATGGCGATGAGGCACTGCCCGTCGAGATAGCTGCGGCCGCTGAGGCGCTGGTTCGAGCCGATCTTCATGACGCCATGCTAAATCAAATCCGGCGGCGCTGGAAACAGGCTTCGCGTTGCGGCAGCGTCTCTTTGCGACCGCTCGCGTCAGGATCACGCGATTGTTCGTGCCGGCATGGCGGATTTTGTCGCAATTCGCGGCTAGGTCTCATAAATGTCTGCTGTGCAACGTCTTCTCACCCTCCTCGCGGTGCTCGCCGCCGCGCTGGCGACGCCCGCCCTCGCTCAGGAAGCGGCGATGTCGCCCTGGTCGAAGGGTGACCACGCGTCGCTGCGTCTCATCGCCGGCGCGACCGCCGCCTCCGGCAAGCAGCGCGTCGGCGTCGAGATCCTGATGGCGCCGGGCTACAAGACCTATTGGCGCAGCCCCGGCGATTTCGGCGTGCCGCCCGTGTTCGACTGGAGCGGATCGACCAATATCGGCGGGCTCGACGTGCGCTGGCCGGCGCCCGAGCGCTTCGAGGACGGGAACGGCCATTCCCTCGGCTATGTCGGCGAGGTCGTGATCCCCGTCTCGGTGCAGCCGGCCGATCCGGCCAAGCCGGTGATGCTGGTGCTGAAGCTCGACTATGCCGTCTGCGAGAAGATCTGCATCCCCGTGAAGGGCGAGGCGCGGCTCTGGCTCGAGCCCGGCGTCACCGCGGTGACCTCGCCGCGGCTGGAGCGCTTCGAGGCACGCGTGCCGGCGCCGGTGAAGCTCGGGCCCCAGAAGACGAGGATCTCCGTCCTCGAGGCGAAGCTCGACGAGGGCGCGATCGAGCCCGGCCTGCGCCTCGTGCTGCAGGCCCCTCCCGAGGGTAAGGTCGAGGATGTCTTCATTGAGGGCGCCGGGATGTGGTCCTTCGGCAAGCCGACACTGAGCCTCCAGCCGGACGGCACGACGCTGGCGCTGCTTCGCATCGTCGACCGGCCGAAGGGCGCGGCGGGGCCGATCCCCTTTATCATCACCGTGCGCGGCAAGCCCGCCGCGATCGAGACGCGACTCGACCTCGACATCCCCGCCGCCAAGCCCTAATCGGTTGGCCGGGCGGCAGCTGCCGCAGGGCCTTCACGGAGAACAGGCGCGATGACCATCAAGGTGGGTGACAAGCTTCCGCAGGCGACGTTCCGGCTCATGGGGTCCGAGGGACCGGTGGCCAAGACCACCGACGAGCTCTTCGCCGGCAAGACCGTCGTGCTCTTCGCCGTGCCCGGCGCCTTCACGCCGACCTGCCACAAGAATCACCTGCCGGGCTTCATCGCCAAGGCGGCCGAGATCAAGGCCAAGAATGTCGACGCGATCATGGTGACCAGCACCAACGACGTCTTCGTCATGGACGCCTGGGCCAAGGCGACCGGCGGCGCCGGGCTGATCGAATTCCTCTCCGACGGCAATGCCGATTTCGCCAAGGCGATCGGCCTCTCGATGGACGGCTCGGGCTTTGGCCTGGGCACCCGCTCGCAGCGCTACTCGATGATCGTCAAGGACGGCGTCGTCGACAAGCTGAACGTCGAGGACGGACCCGGCAAGGCCGACATCTCCGGCGCCGAAGCCCTGCTCGCCCAGCTCTGAGCCGAGGCGCTTCCCTCATCGAGCCCGCGTCGTCCGCAAGGATGGCGCGGGCTTTTTGCTGGGTGGGAGGGGGGATCCGCCTGAGGCGCCGCAGCGTCTATCGGCTAACGTCGTCGCAGGAAGCTGCTGCCGTTCCGGTGGCCTGGCGGGAGTGATCGATTGTGAGAAGCGAAAAGCAGAAGATGCTGGCGGGCGAAGCCTACCGGCCCGGTGATCCGGAACTCCAGGCGGATGCCCAGCGTGCCCGCGCGTGGATGGTCCGCTACAACACCACCCTGGCGGCATCACCCGACGAGCGGCGGGTGATGCTACGCGAATTGTTTGCTCATGTCGGCGAAGGCGCCGTCGTGCGTCCGCCTTTCCATTGCGATTACGGCCAGCACATCTCTCTCGGCGATGGCGTCTTCTTGAATTTCAACTGCGTCATCCTCGACGTCGCTCCCGTGGTGATCGGCGCCCTGACGCAGGTCGGACCCGGCGTGCAGTTCCTCACCGCCGACCATCCGCGCGATCCCGAGCTTCGGCGCGCCGGGGTCGAGAGCGGACTCCCCATCACTATCGGGGCGAATGTCTGGATCGGTGGCGGCGCGCTGATCCTGCCGGGGGTCACGGTGGGGGATGATGCCATCATCGGAGCGGGGGCCGTCGTCACCCGCAACGTCTCCGCAGGGACGACCGTCATGGGCAATCCAGCCCGACCGCGCGGCAAGGCCTGACGGGTCATTGACCTCTCTCGTCATTCGCGGCGGGAGCGCGCGACGCATGACTGCCTCGACGAGGTCACGACTGACAAAAGGGAAGGCAAGAGGCGCTGGTCGCCACGTGGCGCCATCCCACGCCCCCGCCCTGATCGATCCGATCTCGCTTCGTCATGAGACAGCCCGGCGGGGCGGCGTTAGGCTTCGCCGAGATCGCCGGAGCCTGCCATGACCGCCCTGACCGCCCTGACCATCCGCCCCCTCGCCCGATCCGACCGCGCCGGCTGGGACCCGCTCTGGCAGGGCTATCTGACCTTCTACAAGGCGACGCTGCCGGCCGGGACCGACGACGTCACCTTCGCCCGGCTGACCGGCGGCCGCGAGCCGATGGGCGGTTTTGTGGCGGAGCGCGAGGGCACTTTGATCGGCCTCGTCCATTGGGTGATCCACCGCACCACCTGGCGCGAGGCTGATATCTGCTATCTGCAGGACCTCTTCACCGCACCCGAAGCGCGCGGAACCGGCGCGGGGCGCGCGCTGATCGAGGCTGTCCGGCAGATGGCGCAGGCCAAGGGGTGCTTTCGCGTCTACTGGCAGACGCATGAGAGCAATCTGCCGGCGCAGGCGCTCTACGACAAGATCGCCGACAAGTCCGGCTTCATCGTCTATCGCCAGCCGCTCGGCTGAAAGGTCCGGCGCGCAGGGCATGGACGCAGCGTGCGCCAGCCCCTATCCCGATTCCGGCGCCTGACGAGGCGGCTGGGATGGAGACGGCGATGCGGGCGGCGGGACTGGCATTTCGGGCGATCATCGCGCTCGCGGCGCTCGGCATGATCGGCAGCGGGCTCGTGCTGCTCGGCGAGGCCGGCACCAATCTGCTGGCGGCGGCGCGCGCCATGCTGGCGAACGACCATGCCCAGAGCACGATCTCGCTGGTGATGAAGACGATCGACGAATGCCTGTTCGCGGTCATCATCACCCTGCTCGGCGCCAAGGTGATCGCGAGCTTCGTCCTCGCGGAGCGCGTCACGGCGGGCGACGACCTGCCCTCCTGGATCCGCCCGAGCGAGATGGGGGAGCTGAAGAGCACCTTCTGCCAGGCGATCCTGGTCTATCTCATCGTCGATTTCGCCACCGACATGGCCACCGCCGACAGCAAGCTCGAACCCGGCTATCTCGTCCTGCCGGCGGCGATCCTGCTCATCGCCGGCGCACTGAAGCTGATGCCGCATGGCGGCGCGGCGAGCGGGCCGCAGAGCGAGACGCATTGAGGGCGCTAGCCCGCGGTCACCGCCCCGGCTTGAACGGCGCCATGCCGGCGCGGGCCAGTTCGTCGGCGCGCTCGTTCATCGGGTCGCCGGCATGGCCCTTGACCCATTTCCACTCGATCCTGTGCTGCTTCAGCGCCGCGTCGAGGCGCTTCCACAGCTCCTCGTTCTTGACCGGCTTGCGATCGGCGGTCTTCCAGCCGTTTTTCTTCCAGCCATGGATCCAGGCGGTGATGCCCTGGCGCAGATACTGGCTGTCGGTGTGCAGCGCGACCGTGCAGGGCCGCGTCAGCGATTCCAGCGCCGCAATCGCCCCCATCAGCTCCATACGGTTGTTGGTGGTCATCGCCTCGCCGCCGGACAGCTCCTTCTGCGTGCCCCTGTAGGAGAGGATGACACCCCAGCCGCCGGGCCCCGGATTTCCGGAACAGGCGCCGTCCGTCCAGACTTCGACGGTGTCGCTCATCGCCTCAGCCCGTAGTCGCGGGCATCGGCGACGCGCTGGTGGAAGGCGAGCTTGCGGTCGTATTCGAGCGGGTCATGCGGCTTGACCAGCGCGCCCGGCGGCACGTTGAGCCAGTCGACCAGCCGGGTCAGCAGGAAGCGCAGCGCCGAGCCGCGGCAGAGCTGCGGCAGCGCCTCGATCTCGGCTTCCGTCAGCGGGCGCACGCTCTCATAGCCGGCGAGCATGGCCTGGCCCTTGGTCAGGTTGAAGGAGGCATCGGCCTCGAAGCACCAGGAGTTCAGGCAGATCGCGAGGTCATAGGCGAAGGCATCGGTGCAGGCGAAATAGAAGTCGATCAGCCCCGAGAGCCTGTTCTTCAGGAAGAAGACGTTGTTGGGGAAGAGATCGGCGTGGATGACGCCGCGCGGCAGCCCTTCCGGCCAGCCGGCCTCGTGCACCGCGATCTCGGCCGCGACGCGTCCCGCCAGCCCCGCCGACACCGTATCGGCGGCCGCACCCGCCTGCTCCGCGAGAGGGCGCCAGCCGGGCACGGAGAGCGCATTCACCCGCTCCATGCCGAAATCGGCCCCGGCCTGGTGCAGCAGCGCCAGCCCGCGGCCGAGCTCCTGGCAATGCGTCGCGGTCGGCCGGCGCACCGACAGCCCGTCGAGGAAGGTCACGATGGCGGCCGGGCGCCCGGCGAGGCGGCCGAGCATCTCGCCGCGGCTGTCGCTGACCGGCTGCGGGCAGATCAGCCCGCGTGCCGCCAGATGCTGCATCAGCCCGAGGAAGAAGGGCAGATCATCCGGGTTCACCCGCTTCTCGTAGAGGGTGAGGATGTAGAACCCTTGCGTGGTGTGCAGCAGGTAGTTCGAGTTCTCGACGCCCTCGGCGATGCCCTTGGCGGAGAGGAGATCGCCGATGCCGTAGCGCGCGACGAATGCCGCCATCTCGTCATCGGGTACTTCGGTATAGACGGCCAAAGCTCTGCTCGCTCACTCGGCGGCTGCGGGCGCATCGCGCAATTCGCGCGGCAGCGGAAAGAAGACGTTCTCGTCGGCGGTCGAGACGGTCTCGACGCGGACCTCGTAGCGCTCGGCGAAGGCGTCGATGATCTCCTCGACCAGCACCTCGGGCGCACTGGCGCCGGCGGTGATGCCGAGCGTGCGGATCGACCCGAAGACCGACCAGTCGATCTCGTCCGTGCGCAGAACGAGCCGGGCGACCGGGCAGCCGGCGCGCTCGGCGACCTCGCGCAGGCGCTGCGAGTTCGAGGAGTTGGGCGAGCCGACGACGATCAGCGCCTCGACCTGCGGAGCGACGCGCTTCACCGCTTCTTGGCGGTTCGTCGTGGCGTAGCAGATGTCTTCCTTGTGCGGCGCGATCAGCTCCGGGAACCGCGCCTGGAGCGCCTCGACGATGCCGCGCGTGTCGTCGACCGAGAGCGTGGTCTGCGTGACATAGGCGAGCGGCTGGCCGGCCGGGGGGGTGAGCTCCGCGACGTCCTCGAGCGTCTCGATCAGGGTGATCGCGCCCGGCGGCAATTGCCCCATCGTGCCGATCACCTCCGGATGGCCGGCATGGCCGACGAGCAGGATGTGGCGCCCGCGCTTGTGATGGACCTCGGCCTCGCGATGGACCTTGGTGACGAGCGGACAGGTCGCGTCGATGGCGAAGAGATTGCGGGCATTCGCCTCCGCCGGCACGGATTTGGCGACGCCATGGGCGGAGAAGATCACGGGCCGCGTCGCATCCGGCACCTGCGACAGCTCCGCGACGAAGACGGCGCCCTTCCGCTTCAGCGATTCGACCACGTATTTGTTGTGAACGATCTCGTGGCGGACATAGACCGGCGCGCCATGCAGCGTCAGCGCCTTCTCGACCGCGTCGATCGCGCGCACGACGCCCGCGCAGAAGCCGCGCGGGGCACAGAGCAGGATATCGAGCGGCGGCTTGGTCACGCGGGGCTCCGGTTGGACAGCGGTCTTCTTTCGGCGTGGCGCGGGCGATGTCAAGAAAGGCGGCCGGCATCGGCATGCGGCGGCGATGGCCCTCGCCTGCCGACACGGGAGCGCCTAGAGAAGGCGACCGATCCCCGCAGACCGCCACCCTCGGCCGGAGCCCGTCGACGCGCCATGCCAGCCGCATGCTCTGCCGCACCGAGCGCTTCCGCCAGCAGGCTGCGCCCGTGAATCACCAAAGCCCGCCCCAGACGGCCGTCTTCGTCAGCGGCTCGCTGATGCGCCATGTCGCGGTGATGACCGGGACCGGCGCGATCGGGCTGATGGCGATCTTCGTCGTCGATCTGCTCTCGCTGCTCTACGTCTCCTGGCTCGGACGCCCCGAGGCCACCGCCGGCGTCGGCTTCGCGACGATCGTCCTCTACCTGATGATCTCGATCAATATCGGGCTGATGATCGCGGTTTCCGCCCTGACGGCCCGGGCGCTCGGCGCCGGCGAGCGCGAGGCGGCGCGGCGCATCGCCAGCTCGACGCTGGTGCTGATGGCACTCGCCGCGCTGGCCCTGACGGCGATCGCGCTGCCCGCCCTGCCCTCGCTGCTGCGCCTGCTCGGCGCCCATGACGAATCCTACCGCGTCGCGCTCTCCTTCCTGTGGATCGTACTGCCGTCCAACGTCCTGATGGCGGTCGGCATGGGACTGTCGGGCGTGCTGCGGGCCGTCGGCGATGCGCGCCGCGCCATGTTCGTGACACTGGGCGGCGGCCTCGCCACGGCCGGGCTCGACCCGCTGCTGATCTTCGGGTTCGGGCTCGGGCCGGACGGCGCGGCCTGGGCGATCGTGATCTCACGCGTCGTCATCGTCGCGACCGGGTTCCATGGGGCGGTGCGCGTGCACGACATCGTCGCTCGCCCGAACCTCGCCGGTGTGCGCCGCGATAGCGCCGCCACCATGGCCATCGCCGGCCCCGCGATCCTGACCAATCTCTCCAATCCGATCGCCAACGCCGTCTTCGCCGGCATCTTCTCCCGCTTCGGCGACGGAGCGATGGCGGCACTGGCGATCATGGACCGGCTCGTGCCCGTCGCCTTTGGCGTCCTCTTCGCGCTGACCGGGGCGGTCGGGCCGATCCTGGCGCAGAACTGGGGCGCCGGACGCTTCGACCGGATGCGCGCCGGGCTCACCGCCTCGGCGCAGTTCGCGATCGGCTGCGTCGTCGTCTCGGGGGTGGCGCTGGCCCTGCTGCGGGCGCCGATCGCGGCCGCCTTCGGCGCGACCGGGCTGACCGGCGAACTGCTGATGTTCTTCTGCCTCGTCGTCGGGCCGATGTGGATTTTCGTCGGCCTGCTCTTCGTCGCCAACGCCGCCTTCAACAATCTCGGCATGCCGCTGCTCTCGACGCTGTTCAGCTGGGGGCGGGCGACTCTGGGCACGATCCCGCTGGCCTGGGTCGGCGCGCACTATGCCGGGCCGAAGGGGGCGCTGGTCGGCTCCGCGCTCGGGGCCGTCGTCTTCGGCATCGTGGCGCTGGTCTTCGCCTATCGCGGCATCTCCCGGCTCGAGCGACGCTCCGCTGGCGGCTGACGAACACCGGGCACGGCTTGCCTCCCCCCTTTCCGCTGTTATCGTCGGCCGTTCAGGCGGCGACAGACCGCGCAGCAGCCGGAGGCACGCCATGATGACCCTGTTCGAGATGATGCAGCAGGCCCAGAACGGCCAGGCGATGCAGAACCTCGCCCGGCAATACGGGCTCAGCCAGCAGCAGACGCAAGCCGCCATCGAGGCGCTTCTCCCCGCCTTCTCGATGGGGCTGCAGCGGCAGACGCAGGATCCTTACGCCTTCGGCTCGCTGGCCCAGATGATGACCGCCTCCCCGTTCGGCCGCATCTTCGACGCCAATGGCGACGGCATTCCCGATCAGGCGCGCAGCGCGGGCACCGATGTGCTGAGCCAGATCTTCGGCTCCAAGGAGGTCAGCAACGCCGTGGCGGCGCAGGCGGCGGCGACCAGCGGCGTCGGCCAGGCGGTGCTGAAGCAGATGCTGCCGGTGATCGCCGCGATGGTGATGGGCGGGCTGACCAAATCGATGCAGAGCAGCGGCTTCGGCGGCATTCTCGGGCAGTTCGCCGAGATGATGCGCGGCCAGATGCCGGGCCTGCAACCCGCCCCGCCACCTCCGCCGCCACAGCCGGCCAACCCCATGAATCCGTTCGAAGCCATCCTCGGCAGCATGTTCGGCAACGGGCAGGTGCCCGCCGGCGGCCAGACGCAGGGGGGCGGGCCGTTCGGCGGCGGCCAAATGCCGGGGGGTCAGGCCGGCATGGACCAGATGGGCGGAATCTTTGGCCAGATTCTCACCGGCATGCTGGGCGGAGCGCAATCCCAGCCGGAGCCGGAGACCCGCACGGCGCGTCGGGCGCCTGAGCCCGAGCCGCAGGACGACGTGCCGCCGGCGGGCGCCGGGCCGGGCGCAATCGGCCTCGACGCGCTCAACCAGATGTTCGAGACCGGCCGCCAGGTGCAGGACAGCCATCAGCAGGCGATGAAGTCGATCTTCGACACGATGTTCGGCGGACCGGGCCGGCGCTGAGCCGACAAGAAAAAGGGCGGAGGCACGAAGCCTCCGCCCGCAGGAACGTGCAGCCCCAAGGGGTCAGGCGCTGCACGCAACCGTGTCGGCCACCGCCGCTCGCCGCGCGGGCGCCACCGGCTCCAACCGGGCGGGTCTGGCGGGAGCGACCCGCTCCGCCTGCTGAAGCGCGGCCTGGCGGCGCAGCGAGGCGACGCCGTGGCGGGCGCTGGAGCGCTCGGCGAGGACGAGCGAAGGGTCCGACAGCCAGGAGACCGAGAGCGCGCCGTCGAGATCCGAACGGACAAGACCGATGTCCTTGAGCCCGCGCTCGTCGAGCTCGCCCAGGCGCATCACCTCTCGGCGATGGATCAGGGCTTTGACGATGGCATTCACCGGCCGCAGCGTGAGGGTCGCGACACGCGCGGCACCGACCGAAACGGACGAGAGCGACTTCGTGGCGAAGGTCATGAGCAGCATGACGGCCTCCTGTGGACGGATGAGAGCGGGCATCGCGCTGCAGCCTGGACGCACCGTTTGGCTGAAGCGGATGATGCAAAGAGCCTAGCTTTCGACTGGTCATCAGCCAAACGAATGGTTATGATATCTCACAACACGGATATTGATGATCCATCCGCGAGGGTTTTCGATGGCCCATGTCCTCGACGCCGACCAGCTCAAGACCTTCGTCGCGATCGCCGATACCGGCTCCTTCACCCGCGCGGCAGAGATCGTGTTCAAGACCCAGTCGGCGGTGTCGATGCAGATGAAGCGGCTGGAGGAGCGCGTCGGCCGGCCTCTGTTCGGGCGTGACGGGCGCCATGCCAAGCTGACAGAGGATGGCGAGCGCCTGTTGGACTATGCCCGGCGCATCGTGCGGCTGAATCTCGAATGTGTGGCGAGCTTCGCCGATGCCGACCTCAAGGGGCGCATCCGCCTCGGTGTATCGGACGATTACGCCGACCGCTATCTGCCCGAGATCCTGGCGCGATTCGCCCGCTCGAATCCCGGCGCCGAGGTGACGGTGGTCTGCGAACCGACGCCTATGCTGGCCGAGCGGATCGCCACCGGCGACATCGATCTCGCCATCATCACCCATGTCGAGAGCCGCGGCCAGGGCGAGATCATCCGCATCGAGCCGCTTCTCTGGGTCACCTCGGCGCGGCATGGCGTGCATGAGGAGGACCCGTTGCCTCTGGCGCTGGGGCGGCCGAACTGCAACTGGCGGCAGGCGGCGGTCGACGCGCTGGAGAATAAGGGCCGGCGCTTCCGCGTGCTCTATGCGAGCTGGAACTCGACCGCGGTCGGCGCGGCGGTCGTCGCAGGGCTCGCCGTTTCCGTGTTGCCGGAGAGCGCCGTCCGGCCAGGCATGCGGATTCTCGGCCCGTCGGAGGGGTTCGCGACGCTGCCCTCCTGCAAGATCGGGCTGCTGCGCACGCGCTTCGACCCCTCGGTGCTGTCGAATGCACTGGCCGAGCACATCATCCAGAGCCTGGACAATCTGGCGAGCTTCAAGACCGCGGCGGAGTAACGCCGGTCTGCACCTTCAGCCCTTGAAGCCGGCGGCCGTCAATTCGAGCAGCGCCTTCAACCTGTCGCCCATAAGGGTTGCGCCCGCGATGATTGCCAGCGACACTAGGGTGGCGATGAGGCTGTACTCGATCGCCGTTGCACCGCGCTGGTCGCGGGCGAATCTTTTCATGAGGGCGCGGAGCGTCTGCATCGCGCCAGCATGCGAGGCAATCTCCGCAATCCGGTTAACGCCCTGCGCGACATTTGCTAGATCGCCCGCGTTTGACGGTTATAGTTTAAACTCCGTAAACAGCGGCGCGATCTCGCCGCCCCATTCTGTCTCGAACCGGGCCGCGAGATCCTGCGCCACCGTCCTGTCGGCTGCGACGAGCGCCTCGAGCGGATCGAGGAAGCCCGTCTCGTCGGCCCCTTCGCCATTGCGGCGTGCGCGACGCGCCAGCCCGGCGCGCGACTGGGCAAGCACCTCGCGGGCGATCTCGCGCAGTTGACGCCTGGCGATGGTGGCGGCGAGGCCCTCTCTCGGCACGGCGTCGCGCAAGGCCTGGCGCTCCTCTGCACTCCAGCCCTTCACGATCTCCCATGCGGCGTCGAGCGAGGCAGGGTCATAGAGCAGGCCGACCCAGAAAGCCGGCAGCGCATTGAGCATCTCCGGCGGCCCGGCATCGGCGCCTCGCATCTCGAGGAACCGCTTCAGGCGCACCTCGGGGAAGAGCGTCGAAAGATGGTTGGCCCAGTCGGAGATCGTCGCCTTCTCGCCGGGAAGCTGCGCGAGCTTTCCCGCCAGAAGGTCGCGGAAGGAGCCGCCTGCGACGTCGTGATAGGTGTCGCCGCGCTTGACGAAATACATCGGCACATCGAGCGCCCAGTCGACATAGGCCTCGTAGGACATGCCATCGTCGAAGGCGAAGGCGAGCATTCCGGAGCGGGCGGCGTCGGTGTCGCGCCAGATTTCGGAGCGCATCGACTGGAAGCCGTTGAGCCTGCCTTCCGTGAAGGGCGAGGACGCGAAGAGCGCCGTTGCAAACGGCTGCAGGGCGAGCGAGACCCGCAGCTTGCGGACCATGTCCGCCTCGCTGGCAAAGTCGAGATTGACCTGGACCGTGCAGGTCCGGAACATCATGTCGAGGCCGCGCGAGCCGACCTTCGGCATGTAGTTGGCCATGATCTTGTAGCGCCCCTTGGGCATGACGGGCGTCTGGGCGCGCGTCCACAGCGGCGAATGGCCGAGCGAGACGAAGCCGATGCCGTGCTCCTGCGCCACGGCCTTGACGTCGCGCAGATGGCCGCCCAGTTCCGCCGCGGTCTCGTGCAGGGTTTCGACCGGTGCGCCCGAGAGTTCGAACTGCCCGCCGGGCTCCAGCGAGATTGCGCCGCCGCCGTCGACCCCGGCGAGGCCGATGATGTGGCCGGCGTCCATGATCGGCTCCCAGCCGAGCTTCGCCTGCATGCCCTCGAGCAGATGGCGGATGCCGCCGGCGGCCGGGCGACCGCCGGATGCCGCCCGGCCTTCATAAGGGACGGGTGCGAGGTCGTCGCTATAGAAGGCGAACTTCTCGTGTTCGGTGCCGAGACGGAAGGCGGAAGGTGGTTTCTCCCCCGCTGCGATCCAGGACACCAACTCGTCCTTGGAACCGATCGGGGTGGAGTCGGACACGTCGCGAGCCATGGGCGCTCCGGCAGAAGAACAGGACGGCCAGATTGCCGTCCATGTCTCGGGACATGGGGGCTCGGGCTCCGGGAGCGCCAGACATAGGCGAGCCGCGAACGCTCGACAACGACCCTCGCCGCGCGTTGGCGGATGAGTGGCGAACGCAAGGCGCAGAACGGAGCCGGCCCGGGTCGTGCCCTAGGCAGCGCCGCCCTGGCGGGCCCAGCCGGTGCGATCGAGCCGCGTTTCGGAGGCGATCCAGTCGACCACGGCTGCAAGCCCGGCATTCTGCCCGCCGGATCGGCCGCGGGCCTCCTCGAAAACCGCAAGTTGAACATCGGCACTGGTGCCGTTCGTGACGACGTCGTTGCAGAGGGAGAGCTCTGCCTCGCAGCCCAGAGCACGGGCATCGTCCGCGAGGCGGCTGACCAGATCGCCGACCAGGTCGGGGACACTGCGCATGCTGCGGCTCGGCTCGTCGATCAGCCCGCCATGGATGCCGTAGCGCTGGGCGCGCCAGAGGTTCTCGCAGGCGATGGCACGCGAGGCGGGCGTCAGATCGGCATTGAGCCCGGGATGGCGCAGGAGATGCCGGACGAGGCAGCGATAGAGCGCGACGATGGCGAGGGTATCGTCCAGCCGCGTGCAGGAATCGGCGATGCGCAGCTCCAGGGTCGGAAGCTTGTCGGAGGGTCGGATCGCCCACCAGAGATAGCTGCCATCCTTGATCGCGCCGGTCGCAACCATGGTGTCGAGATAGGCCCGGTAATCCGCCGGGTCGGCGAAGAGGTCCGGCAGGCCGGTGCGCGGCAGCTCGCCATAGGCGGCGAGCCGATAGCCCATCAGCCCGGTGCGGCGCCCCTGCCAGAAGGGCGATGAGGTCGAGAGGGCAAGGATGACCGGCAGGAAGGGCATGATCCGCGCCATCAGCCGGATTCGCTCGTCCGCATCGGCGACCTCGACATGGACATGCAGGCCGCAGAGCTGGTTGCGGCTGCCGAGCATCTGCAGATCGCGCATCAGCGTATCGTAGCGCGCGGCTTCGGTGGCGCGCTGGCGCGACCAGGCGGCGCTCGGATGGGTGCCGCAGGCGAGCAGCAGCATGTCATGCTCCAGCGCCAGCCCGGCCAGCCCGGTGCGGAGCCTTGTCAGGGACCGCCGCGCCTCGTCCATCGTCCGGCAGATCGGCGTCGCGACCTCGATCTGCGACTGCAGCATCTCGCGCTGGACCTCCTCGGGAAAGGCGCGCTGGGCCGCTTCGATGAAGGCAGCGGAGACCTTGCGTCCGATCCCCCGCGTCACCGCGTCCGCCAGAAAATACTCTTCCTCGATGCCGAAGAGGCCCTCGTTGCTCATGCGCTCATCCTCGTGGCGGACCTTGGGCCCGGTCGCCGAGCCATCGCGGCGACACCCGACCGGCGGGCGCGCCAGACTGCGCTCGATTGAGTCGAGAATGCGTCCCCCATGACCGGCCAAACGTTGCAGGGGCAGCGGCGTTCCGCGAATCAGCCGCGAGGCCAGTCGCCCAGCACGGCCTGGACGAGCGCGAGAGCGGCCACGGCGGCCGTGTCGGCGCGCAGGATGCGCGGACCGAGCGAGATCGCGAGCGTCCGGGGCCGCGCCATGATGAGGCGCCTCTCCGCTTCGTCGAAGCCACCCTCGGGGCCGATCAGCACGGCGAGCGGGCCCGGCTTCGCCTGCGCGAGAGCGGCGACAGGGCTCTCCTGCGCCAGCGCCTCGTCGCAGAAGACGAGCAGCCGGTCCGGTTCGAGCGCGGCGAGCGCCACTTCCAGCCCCTGTTCGGCGCGGATCTCGGGAAGGCTCAGGATGCCGCACTGCTCCGCCGCCTCGACGGCATTCGCGCGCATCCGGTCGAGATTCAGCCGCGAGACCTGGGTGCGGCGGGTGAGCACGGGCTGGATGACGCCGGCGCCCATCTCCACGGCCTTCTGCGCGATGTAGTCGAGCCGGGCATGTTTGAGAGGGGCGAAGAGGTACTGCAGATCGGGCGCGGCCGGCTGCGGCGTCGTCTGCCGCAGCACTGTAAGGCTCGCCTGCTTGCGCCCCTCCACCGCGATCGCGGCCAGCCATTCGCCGTCGCGGCCGTTGAAGACGAGCACGGTTTCGTCCTGCTTCATCCGCAGAACCGAGATCAGATAGTTCGCCTGCTCGCGCGCGAGCGGAAGTCGATAACCTTCGGCCAGAGCCGGCTCGACGAACAGCCGGTAGCGCGCGAAATCGGGGGTGGTCATGGCTCGAGCGCTGTCCTCTCGGCGGCGGATCGCACCCTTCGCGACCGTCGCAGGCCGGTCATCCACGCCAAAACCGCCACAATCCACCGCTAACGGCAGGTCAAGCCGGCAGCCGGCAGCTCCGGCGCGCAAAGGTTCTTGGCGCTAACACGACGTTGCTGTTAAGGAAACCGCGAGGGGCCGGAGTGCCCCCGCAGGATGTGGAGCGGAAACGAGATGCGGCGCAGTTTGGCTTCCGGAGTGATCGCGACGATGGGCCTCGCGGCGGCCGCGCTGCTCGACGCCGCCCCGGCCCGCGCCCAGGCCTCCGGCTGCGAGAAGATCCAGGCGCTGCTGCAGGAGCGGCAGTCGCTCGTCGCCTCGCTCAACGCCGCCCAGAAATCCAAGCGCAAGCTGACGCCACAGCAGGCCTGCAGCACGATGACCAAGCTGGTCAGCAACGGCGCGACCACCGTCAAGTTCGCGACCGACAACCAGGACTGGTGCCAGATACCGCCCTCCTTCATCGAGGGCATGAAGGCCGACAACCAGAAGGCCGCCGGCATCCGCACCCAGGCCTGCAATGCGGTGAAGCAGCAGGCCGAGATGATGCGTCGCGCGCAGCAGCAGGCGCAGGGCGGCGGCAACCCGTTCGGCGGCGGCGACGCCATCACCGGCGGCGGCATGCGCATTCCCCAGGGCGCTCTCTAAGCCCGGCGCCCGGCCATGGCGGGCCCCGGACCCTCGGCCCCGGTGCCCGACGCTCCGCTTCCCGACGCGCTGCGCGGACATTGGGTCGATACCAGGGCGCCGCGCCGGCTGCGGCCCTTCCTCAAGCTCGCGCGCATCGAGCGGCCAATCGGCTGGCAGCTCCTTCTCCTGCCCTGCTGGTGGTCGGCGGGGCTGGCGGCGATCGCCTCCGGCGCGCCTTTTCCGAACCTCTGGCACTGCCTGCTCTTCCTGATCGGCGCGGTGGTGATGCGCGGCGCGGGCTGCACCTTCAACGACATCGTCGACCGCAAGCTCGACGCACAGGTGGCGCGCACGCGCGGACGGCCCCTCCCCTCGGGTCAGGTCACGGCCAGGGCCGCGGCGCTGTTCATGGTGGCGCTGTCCTTCGTCGGGCTCGCGGTTCTGCTGCAGTTCAACCGCTTCACCATCGTCGCCGGCATCGCCTCGCTCGCGATCGTCGCGATCTACCCCTTCATGAAGCGGATCACGAACATGCCGCAGTTCGTGCTGGGGCTGGCCTTCTCCTGGGGCGGGCTGCTCGGCTGGAGCGCGGTGTTCGGGCGGCTCGATGCGCCGGCCGTCCTGATCTATGCGGCAGCGGTCGCCTGGACGGTCGGCTACGACACGATCTACGCGATGCAGGATCTGGAAGACGACGTCATCGCCGGCATCAAGTCGAGCGCGCGCTATTTCGGCGATCACGGGCGCGAGGCGATCGCGCTGTGCTTCGCGATCACGGTGGTGCTGGCGGGACTCGCGGCCTGGATGGCGGGCGGCGGAGCGCTGGCTTTCGCCGGGCTTGCGGCCTTTGCGGGCCATCTCGCCTGGCAGGTTTCACGGCTCAAGGGGGCGAGCGCGAAGGTCGCGCTCTCCCTCTTCCGCTCGAACTGGCATGCCGGATTGCTGCTGGCGGCAGGCTTCGCGCTGGATGCGCTCGGCCGCTCCCTTTTCTGATCTCAGTCGGTCAGACGCTCACCGGCGACGACGACTGGGCGCTCCGCGAGCTTGCCCGTCTTGCGCCGCACCAGGAAGCGCGGACGGCGTCCGTTCAGGAAGGCATAGCGCCGCCTGACCCGGATCGGGCCGAGCGCGAGCCGGCCGATCTGCGGAAAGGGCTGCGAAATCTCGCCGTCGCTGGTCTCGAGCAGCAGCGGCATGCCGCTGGACCGACCGCAGTCGCGCCAGAGCGCCACCGCCTCGTCGCCATCGACGGTCGCGATCGTGATCGAGCGGCCGTCACCCGCCGTCAGCGCGAGCTGGAAGAGCTGATCCTCGCCTGCCGGATTGGCCAGGCGCAGCGAAACGCCACGCCAGCCGGCGGAACCCCGCAGGATCCGGACGGAGCCGATGCGCTCGATGCGCGGCGTATCCGGCTGGGCCGCAGCGGCCTCGCGGGGGGTGATCGTCGGGTCGGTCGTACCGCCGGGGCCATTCGGTGCGAAACCGAACTCCCCGGCGGCCGGCGTGACTCTGGCCATGGGTTTGACGCCTCTCTGTAATCCCTGCCGCATCGGAGCCCTCTGTGTGGTGCGGGGCTCTCGTGCTTGCCGGGAGAGATTGCGTCTCAGCTCTCTCCGAGCGCTTAAGCGGTTGGGTTAAGGGAGCGTGTCGGGGCCGTTCCAGGGCCTTCCATGGCGTGTTTCCTGCATGATGATTGACGGAATCTTTCGTCTCCGGGGCGCATTTTCGCCTTGAAGCAGGCCTTTGCCCTCCGTAGGGAACGCCCATGAGCACGCCTCCGCTACCCATCGCACCGGATCTCCTGAAGGCCGTGCGCGAAAGCTGCCTGGAAGCCGGTGCCATCGCCACCGACCTGTTCCGACCCGGAGCGAAGACGGCCGCACGGACTTGGTCCAAGAGCGGCGGCTCGCCCGTTACGGAAGCGGATATCGGGGTCGACACCTTCCTGCGCATCCGTCTCTCGGCGTTGCTGCCCGAGGCCGCCTGGCTCTCGGAGGAAACGGTGGACGATGCGCTGCGGCTGTCGCGCCGCTTCGTCTGGGTGGTCGATCCGATCGACGGCACGCGCGCCTATATGAGCGGCCTGCCGGACTGGGCGGTCTGCGTCGCGCTGCTCGACGAGGGCGAGCCGATCCTCGGTGTCGTCCATGCCCCGGCGAGCCACGCCACCTACACGACCCTGCGCGGCGGCGGTGCGCAGAAGAACGGCGGCGCCATCAGCACGACTCCCGTGTCCCGCCTCGGCGAGGCGCGCATCGCGGGCCCCAAGCCGATGCTCGACGCGCTGGCGCGGATCGAGCCCTTCGAGCCGGTCGACAAGATTCCCTCGCTGGCGCTGAGGCTGGCGCGCATCGCCGACGGCTCGATCGACGCCGGCCTGATCTCGGCGGACGCTCGCGACTGGGACCTCGCCGCCGCTGACCTGATCCTGCGCGAGTCGGGCGGGACGATGAGCGGCGGGGCCGGCGAGGCGGTGGTCTACAACCGGGCGACGCCGGTGCATGGCGTGCTCGTCGCCAGCGGCAACGGACTGTCCGCGCCGCTGCTCGCGGCGATGCAGCGGCTGCGCGAGACCCAATCGCAGCGTCTTTGACCTCGCTTCAGGCCGTCTACCGTCACGGATGCGCACTGGCGGACCATGCGGCACTCGCGCCGCGGGCCCGGATGGCTTAACAGGTGGCGCGCTGCACCTGCGGCGATTGCGGTGCACCATGCTGGAGGGATCGATGGCGGCCGAGCCGGAACAGAAACAGCTACTCCACCTCGTCTTCGGCGGGGAGCTCAGCTCCCTCGAAGGCGTGACCTTCAAGGACCTGTCGAAGCTCGACGTGGTTGGCGTCTTCCCGAACTACGCCACCGCCCACACCGCCTGGAAGGCGAAGGCGCAGGCCACGGTCGACCAGGCGCAGACGCGCTATTTCATCGTGCATCTGCACCGCCTGCTCGATCCCGACACCTGAAGGGCTCGACAGCGGCTTCATGGGCTTCTCGATTCTCAAGACGCGCGTGGCGCAGGAGGCGCTCGGCCGAATGCTGGCCGGGTATCTGCGCCTTGTGCAGCGCACCAACCGCTTCGTCGTCGAGCCGGCGGACGTCTATGAGCGTGTGCGCCCGGAGCTGCCGCTGATCATCGCGATGTGGCACGGCCAGCACATCATGATCCCGTTCTCGCGGCCGGACTGGATGCCGGCCTGCTCGCTGGTCTCGCGGCATGGCGATGGCGGCTTCAATGCCGTGGCGCTGCGCCAGCTCGGCATCGGCGCGATCCGCGGCTCGGGCGCGCTCGGCAAGAAGATCCGCGAGAAGGGCGGCGCCAGCGCCTTCCTCGCCATGCTGAAGCGGCTCAAGGCCGGCGAGACGATGGTGCTCACCGCCGACGTCCCGAAGCGCGCCCGCATCGTCGGGCCGGGCATCATCCAGCTCGCGCGGGCCTCCGGGCGGCCGCTGCACCCGATCGCGGTGGTGACGAGCCGGCGCATCGACTTCAACAGCTGGGACCGGGCCTCGATCGGCCTGCCCTTCGGACGCGGCGCCATCGTCGTCGGCGAGGCGATCCATGTCGCGCGCGAGGCGGACGAGGCCGCCTGCGAGGCGGCGCGTCTGGCGCTGGAAGCCGGTCTCGACGCCGTCCATGCCCGCGCCTATGCGTTGGTCGGCGCGCAGGACCCGGGCGCCGGGCTGAGGCAGGCGCGGCTCGCCGCCGAAGGCGCAGCGCCAGGGGCAGCGGCATGAGCGGCAAGGGCGCGATCCTCACCGGCTACCGGCTGCTGACCGGCCTGCTGGAGCCTGCTGCGGCGGGACTGCTGGTCTGGCGCCGCCGCCGCGGCAAGGAAGACCCGACGCGCCTCGCCGAGCGGCGCGGCTATCCGGGCGTGCGCCGTCCGGACCGGCCGCTGGTCTGGTTGCACGGTGCCAGCGTCGGCGAGACGGTGACGCTGCTGCCCCTCGTCGCCCGCTTGCAGAAGCGCGGCCTGACCGTGCTCGTCACCTCCGGCACGGTGACCTCGGCCAAGCTGCTGGCGGCGAGGCTGCCGGCCGGCGTGATCCACCAATATCTCCCGCTCGACGTGCCGCGCTACATGCGCCGCTTCCTCGACTACTGGCAGCCCTCGCTCGGGCTGATCTGCGAGTCCGAGATCTGGCCCAACCTGCTGATCGAGGCGCGCAAGCGCGAGGTGCCGCTCGTGCTCGTCAACGCCCGGATGTCGGAGCGCTCCTTCGCGCGCTGGTACAAGGCGCCGCAGACCTCGCGCTTCCTGCTGTCCTGCTTCGAATCCTGCCTCGCCCAGTCGCAAGGGGACGCCGAGCGGCTGGCGCAGCTCGGCGCACCACGCGTCAGCGTCGCCGGCAACCTGAAGTTCGACGTGCCCGCCCCGCCGGCCGATGCCGACACGCTGGCCATCCTCGACGGGCTGACGACGGGACGCCCGATCTGGGTGGCGGCGAGCACGCATCCCGGCGAGGAGGAGCAGGTCATCGCCGCCCATCTCGGGATGAAGCCCTATCTGCCTAACCTGCTGACGATCATCGCGCCGCGCCATCCGCAGCGGGGCGTCGAGATCGAGGCGCTGGCGGAGGCCAACGGCATCGCCCTTGCGCGCCGGGCCGCGGGCCAACTGCCGGAGCGCTGGGCGGAACTCTATATCGCCGACACGGTCAACGAGCTCGGCCTGTTCTACCGCCTCTCGCAGGTGGCCTATCTCGGCGGCTCGCTGGTGCCGATGATCGGCGGGCACAACCCGATCGAGCCCGCCAAGCTCGGCTGCGCGCTGCTGCATGGGCCGTTCGTCCACAACAACGCCGAGATCTTCGCCGCTTTCGACCAGGGCGGCGGGGCGCGCGAAGTCGCCGACGCTCAGGCGCTGGCGGGAGCCGTGCATCGCTGGCTGAGCGATCCCGCCAGCGCGCGCCAGGCGGCGCGGGCGGCCGCACAGACGAGCGGCGAACTGGGCGGCGCGCTCGGCCGCACGATCCAGGCGCTGGAACCGCTGCTGATGCGGATCGCACTCGGCCAGCGCGACGGCGCGGCCTGATGCGGGCGCCCGCCTTCTGGTGGCGCCGTCCGGGCCTGCTCGCCGGGCTGCTCGCCCCCTTGGGCTGGCTCTATGGCGCGATCACGCTGCGACGGATGCGGCAACCCGGCACTGATTGCGGCATCCCGGTGATCTGCGTCGGCAATTTCGTCGCCGGCGGGGCCGGCAAGACGCCGACCGCGATTGCGATCGCCGGGCTGCTGGCCCAGCGCGGCGAGACGCCCTTCGTGCTGATGCGCGGCTATGGCGGCAGCCTGCCCGGCCCGGTCGAGGTCCATCCCGAGCATCATGCCGCCCGTGCCGTGGGCGATGAGCCGCTGCTGATGGCGCGCCATGCCCGCACCGTGATCGCGCGCGACCGCGTCGCCGGGGCGAGCCTGGCGCGGGCGTTCGGCGCGAGCGTGATCGTGATGGATGACGGGCTGCAGAACCCGGCGCTGACCAAGCGGCTGAGGCTCGCGGTGATCGATGGCGCCTCGGGCGTCGGCAACGGCCTGTGCCTGCCGGCCGGCCCGCTGCGCGCGCCGCTGGCGGAGCAACTCGGCGAGGTCGATGCCGTGCTCGTCATCGGTGCGGGCGAACCGGGCGCGGCAGTGGCGGCGGCCGCCGCGGCGCGGGGCGTCCCGGTCCTGCGCGCGCGGCTTGACCCGGACCCGGCCGCGGTCGCGCGGCTCGCGGGCCAGGCGGTGCTGGCGGTCTCGGGGATTGGGCGACCGGCGAAGTTCGCGGCGACGCTGCGCGAGGCGGGGGCGCGGATCGTGGCGGAGCGCGCCTTCGGCGATCATCACGCCTACAGCCCCGCCGATGTCGAGAGGCTGGTGGCGGAGGCCGCGCTCTATGACAGCCTCGTCGCTACCACCGAGAAGGACTTGGTGAAGCTCGCGCCGATCTGGCCGGATGCAGAGCGCGGCCGGTTGCTGCCCGTGCCGGTCAAGCTCGCCTTCGATGCGCCGGAGCCGATCGCGGCGCTGCTTGCGGGCGCGACCGGCTCAGGGGCGGGCGCCGCGCCTTAGCCGCAGCTGCACGGCCTCCGGCGAGGCATAGGCCTCCTGCCAGTCGACGGACCAGTAGCGCAGCTCCTCCAGACGGATCGGAACGCCCGTCACGGCGCAGCGCACGAAAGCGCCCGGACGCACGACGCGAAACTCGCCATGGCCGTAATCGAGGGCCGCTTCGGACCCCGGCACCGGGGGGCGATCGCTGATGTTCATGACGATATATCTAAACCGTTGATCCGCGGAGGCAATGTCGGGATAATCCCTCCCCGTGATAGCGCCGCGCCCGACGAAGTCCAGCCTCGTGATTGCCTGCGTCGCGCGCCTCGCCGCGGCGATAGCGGGACTGTCGCTGCTGGCCGGGGCCGCGCTGGCCGGCGGCTACGAGCGTGTGCGCCTGCCGAGCTATGACGGCGATCTCGACGCCGTGCTCTACCGCCCCAAGGGGCCGGGGCCGTTTCCGGCCGTCGTCGCGCTGCATGGCTGCGGCGGGCTGTTCCGCGAGAACGGCAAGCTCTCGCTGCGTCATTCCGACTGGGGCGAACGCCTCGCCGCCGAGGGCTATCTGGTTCTGATGCCGGACAGCTATGGCTCCCGGCGGCTGGGCTCGCAGTGCGGCATCAAGGAAATGACGGTGCGCGCCAGCCGCGAACGGGTGGCGGACGCCGCCGCCGCGCGCCATTGGCTGCAGATGCGCGGCGACGTTCGCCCGGACCGGATCGCCCTGCTCGGCTGGTCCGGCGGCGGCTCGACGGTTCTCGCCGCGGCCCGCAAGGACCGCCGCCCGGCCGACGAACAGCCGGATTTCGCGCGCGCCATCGCGTTCTACCCGGGCTGCCGGGTGCAATCCGAATCCGCGAGCTTCGCAGCGCGCCTGCCCCTGCTGATGCTGATCGGCGATGCGGACGACTGGACCCCGCCCGGCCCCTGCGACTATCTCGCCAAGGCCGCGAAGGCCCGCGGCGAGAAGGTCGAGATCGTGATCTATGCCGGCGCGCTGCATGATTTCGACCACCCGCGTCTCGAGGTGAAGGAGCGCAGCGACATCGCCTTCTCCGCCACCGGAACCGGCAAGGCCACGGTCGGCACCAATCCGGAAGCGCGCGAGGATGCGATCAAGCGGGTTCGGGCGTTCCTGAGCGGTCTCTGATTCAGCCGATCAGAACAGATCGCCCTGCCCCGTCTTCGGCCCCTCGCGCCGGGCGGGACGCGCCGGACGGGCCGGCCCCTCCCCGCCACCGGCCACGACCACGCCGAAGCGTCCGCCCGCGACCTGCACGCCCAAGGCCTGGCCCGCGCGCAGCTGCCCCGGGTCGCGGATGACGGCCCCCGCTTCGTCGCGCACCAGCGCATAGCCGCGCGCCAGCACCGCCTCGGGACCGAGCGAGGCGAGCAGCGAAACAGAAGACCGCAAGCGCTCGCGGCGACGCATCAAGCTCTGCGCGAACGCGCGCTGCAGCCGCGCTTCCAGTGCCGGAAGCCGCTCGCCACGCAGGATGACGCCCCGCGCCAGCGCCCTTGCCCCGCGTTGCTCGAGCTCCTGAAGTCGCCGCCGGGCATCCGCGATGCGCCGGCTCTCGGCCGAGAGCGCCGTGTTGCGGGCCTGCGCCAGCACGCGCCCATAGCCGTCGAGCTTTGCCCGCAAGGCCGCCAGCCTCGCCATCGGAGACTGCCGCGCGAGGCGCTGGGCGGCGAGGCCGAGCTTCTGTTCGTGGACGCGGGCGTTCCGCGCCAGCGCCGGCGCCAGCCGTGCCGCCGCGAGATCGAGCCGCTGGCGCGGGCCCGACAGCACCGCCTCGGGGCCGGGCAAGGCGCGGGCGAGCGCACGCAGATCACTGCGGCGGCGGTCGGAGAGGCGACGCATGGCGCCGGCCTGGCGACGCGCGAGATCGGCGACGAGGCTCATCAGCTCGGCGCGCACCGGCACGACCTTCTCGGCCGCGCCGGTCGGGGTGGGAGCGCGCAGATCGGCGGCGTGGTCGATCAGGGTGATGTCGGTCTCGTGGCCGACGGCGGAGACGAGCGGGATCAGCGAGGCGGCCGCCGCGCGCACCACGATCTCCTCGTTGAAGCCCATCAAATCTTCGAGCGAGCCGCCGCCGCGCGCGACGATGATGACGTCCGGCCGCGGAATGCGCCCGCCCTCGGGCAAGGCGTTGAAACCGGCGATGGCGGCGGCGACCTCCGCGGCGCTGGTCTCGCCCTGCACCCGCACCGGCCAGACCAGCACATGGCGGGGAAAACGATCCTCCAGCCGGTGCAGGATGTCGCGGATGACGGCGCCGGTGGGCGAGGTGACGACGCCGATGACGCGCGGCAGATAGGGGATGAGCTGCTTGCGCTCCTGGGCGAACAGCCCTTCGGCGGCCAGCTTGCGGCGGCGCTCCTCGAGCAGCGCCATCAGCGCGCCGATGCCGGCGGGCTCAAGCGAATCGATGATGATCTGGTAGCTCGACTTGCCGGCGAAGGTGGTGATCTTGCCGGTGGCGATGACCTCCAGACCTTCCTGCGGCCGTGTCTTCAGCCGGCCGAAGACGCCCTTCCAGATCACCGCGTCGATCTTGGCGTTGGCGTCCTTCAGCGAGAAATAGACATGGCCCGAACCGACCGGGCCGCGATAGCCGGAGATCTCGCCGCGCACGCGCACGAAGCCGAAGGCATCTTCCAGGGTGCGCTTGAGCGCACCGGAGAGGTCCGAGACCGACCATTCGGGCGTATTGCCGACGGGCTTGGGCGATTCGCTGTCCATGGCGCGACCATAACGGCGTGACGGCGGCTGCAGAAGCGTTGCCGTCCGGGCGCGCGGCGGCTATTGGCCAGCCGACCCTTTGGCCCACCCAGCCCTGCGGATTGAGACGACGATGAAGATTCTTCTGATCGGATCGGGCGGCCGCGAGCATGCTCTGGCCTGGGCGATCTCGGCCTCGCCGCTCTGCGACCGGCTCTTCATCGCGCCCGGCAACCCCGGCACCGCGCAATGCGGCGAGAATGTCGTCCTCGATATCGCCGACCATGCGGCAGTCGCCTCCTTCTGCAAGCTGCAGGGCGTTTCCTTCGTCGTCGTCGGTCCCGAGGGGCCGCTGGTCGCCGGCCTCGCCGACGATCTCGCGGCCGCCGGCCTCAAGGTCTTCGGCCCCTCGAAGGCGGCTGCCCAGCTCGAAGGCTCCAAGGCCTTCACCAAGGAGCTCTGCGCGGAGTTCGGGATTCCCACCGCCGGCTTCGGCCGCTTCGCGGACGCGGCGTCCGCCAAGGCCTATGTCGCGGCGAAGGGCGCACCTATCGTGATCAAGGCCGATGGCCTCGCCGCCGGCAAGGGCGTGGTGATGGCGGAGACGCTCGAAGAGGCGAACGAGGCCATCGACATGATGTTCGGTGGCGGGCTGGGCGCAGCCGGAGCCGAGGTCGTGATCGAGGAATGGATGATCGGCGAGGAGGCGAGCTTCTTCGCGCTCTGCGACGGGACGAACGCCCTGCCGCTCGCCTCAGCGCAGGACCACAAGCGCGTCGGCGATGGCGACACCGGCCCCAACACTGGTGGGATGGGCGCCTATTCGCCGGCGCCGGTGATGACGCCCGCGATGGAAGCGCGGGTGATGAAGGAGATCATCGCGCCGACTCTCGCCGGCATGGCGCAGCGCGGGACGCCGTTCAAGGGCGTGCTCTTCGCCGGGCTGATGATCACAGCGCAGGGCCCCAAGCTGATCGAGTACAATGTCCGCTTCGGCGATCCCGAATGCGAGGTGCTGATGCCGCGGCTGAGGAGCGACATCGTGCCGGCACTGCTGGCCGCCTGCGACGGCGTGCTCGACCAGATCACCCTGCGCTGGTCGGACGAGGCCGCGCTGACGGTTGTTCTGGCGGCGCGCGGCTATCCGGCCCAGCCGGAGACCGGGAGCGTGATCAGGAACATCGACAAGGCCGCGGCGCTCGACGACGTGCTCGTCTTCCATGCCGGCACGAAACAGGAGGCAACGGGTGCGCTGCTGGCGGCGGGCGGGCGCGTGCTCAATGTCGTGGCGCTGGGCAAGACGGTGAGCGAGGCGCAGGCGCGGGCCTATCGCGGCGTCGATGCGATCGACTGGCCCGATGGATTCTGCCGCCGCGACATCGGCTGGCAGGCGGTCAAGCGCGAGCGCGAAGGCTGACAGAGGCAGGCGCCTAGCGTATATATCGTTGCCGCGTTCGATATATACGGAAGGGCGCCATGGCAATTCTGATCAAGGATGCCCACACGGACCGCGTCGTTCGGGAGTTGGCAGCGCGGACCGGTCGTACGATCAAGGAGGCGGTGCGCCTTGCCGCGGAACGCGAACTGGCCGAGCTCCCGAGCGACAAAGGGCGCATCGATCCCGTGAAGCTCGCGGAAACGCTTGCGCGGCTTCGTTCTTATCCGGTGACAGACGAGCGATCGGCCGACGAGATCCTCGGCTATGATGACAACGGACTGCCGAGGTGATCGTCGCCGACAGTTCGGCGATTGTCGCGATTGCCTTCGGCGAGCCAGAGGCTGCCCTTTTCCAAAGGCTGCTGACCGAAGCGTCCGACTGTGTCTGCTCTGCCGTCACCTTCACTGAATGCGTGATGGTCCTGATCGGCAAACGGGCCGCGACGCCCTTGCGCGAAGTGGAGGCCCTGTTCGGCGACCTCAAAGTTCGGCCTGCCGCCCTCGATCCAGAGCAAGGCCGCCTTGCGGCCGAAGCTTTCATCCGCTTCGGCAAGGGCCGCCACTGGGCCGGCCTCAATCTCGGCGACTGCTTTTCCTACGCTCTTGCCAAATCCCTGCAGGCCCCTCTGCTCTACAAGGGTGAGGATTTCGCCAGAACCGACATTGCATCTGCGCTGACGGCAGGAGCCCGACCATGAGCAATATCGACAGCCTCTTTCCCGGCTTCACCGGGCGCTGGATCAACGGGCCCGTGGGCAAGATCTTCGCCCGCGTCGGCGGCGAGGGGCCGCCGGTCGTGCTGATCCACGGCTTTCCGCAGACCCATGCCGAATGGCACCCGATCGCCGCCGAGCTGGCCAGGACCCACACCGTGGTCTGCCCGGATCTGCGCGGCTATGGCTGGTCGATGGCGCCGCATGGCGATGGCGGGCGCGAGACCTACACCAAGCGCGCCATGGGCGAGGACATCGTCGCGGTGATGCAGGCGCTGGGGCATCTGCGCTTCGCGGTCGTCGGCCATGACCGCGGCGCGCGGGTCGCCTACCGTCTGGCGCTGGACCATCCCGGCCGCGTCGAGAGGCTGGCGCTGCTCGATATCCTGCCGACGATCTCGATGTGGGAGGGCATGAATGCCGGCCGAGCCCTGCAGGTCTATCACTGGACCTTCATGGCACAGCCCGAACCGGTGCCGGAAAACCTGATCAAGGGCGATCCGCTCGGCTGGCTCGACCACACCATCGCGAGCTGGACGCGGGCCAAGTCGCTCGACCTGTTCGATCCGCTGGCGATGCAGGCCTATGGCGAGTCCTTCAGCGACCCCGCCCGGATCCATGCCGCCTGTGAGGATTACCGCGCCGGGGCGACCACCGATGTCGAGCATGACCGGGTCGATCTCGCCGCCGGCAACCGCATCCTCTGCCCGACGCTAGTGCTGTGGGGCGAGGCCGGCATCCCGGCCAAGGGCGCCAGCCCGCTCGAGATCTGGCGCGAGACCTTTGCGCCCCAGGCAGACGGACAGGCGATCGCGAGCGGGCATTTCCTGCCCGAGGAAAACCCGAAGGCGACGCTGGCGGCGCTCGCACCCTTCCTGTCGCAACCCATTGCCTGAGGCGACGCGAAGGGCCAGATCCGGCTGATGCCACGCAGCGAGCACCGCCCTCCCGATGCCACGCCGCAGGACGCCATCGCGGTCCGACGGCAGCAGCCCGGCCAGCCCGAACTCGTCCTCGTGCTCGGCGCCGGCGGGGCGCGCGGACTCAGCCATATCGTCGTGCTGGAGGCGCTCGACGAACTCGGCATCCGGCCGGCCCTGATCGCCGGCTGCTCGATGGGTGCGATCGTCGGCGCGGCCTATGCGGCCGGACTTTCGGGCCGCGATCTGCGCGAGCACGTCACCGCCTCCTTCAGGGACCGGGCCAAGGTGATCGCGCGGCTGCTCGACGCCCGCATCGGCAAGTTCACCGATCTCATGCGCGGGCTCGGCAACCCGGTGCTGATCGATGGCGAGCGGATGCTCGACCTGTTCTGGCCCGAAGCCGTGCCGGACCGCTTCGAGGATCTCGCCATCCCGTTCTTGGCGACGGCGACCGATTACCATCTTCATGCCGAGGTCGCGCTCGGCCGCGGCCCGCTGACGCCGGCCGTGGCGGCCTCGCTGGCGATCCCCGGACTGATCCGGCCGGTGGTGATCGAGGGGCGCGTGCTGATCGACGGCGGCGCGATCAATCCCCTGCCCTATAACCGGCTGATGGCGCCGGGCCGGATCGTCATGGCGGTCGACACCAGTGCGCCGGCCACCATCAGCGAGACCCGGGTTCCGAGCCCACTGGAGGCCATACTCGGCGTCAGCCAGATTCTGACGCGGACGATCGTGCAGCGCATGATCGAGCGCCAACCGCCGGACATCCTGATCCGCGCCGGCGCGGATGGCATCGGCGGGCTGGACTTCTTCAAGGCGAAGGCGATCCTGGACGCGTCCGCCGCGGTGAAGGACGAGGTCAAACGGCGGCTGACGCAAGCGCTGGAACAGGCGAGCTGAGAGCCTCCGGCGCGTCGCAGACGAAGCCGGGGAGCGCTGCGGCCAGTGCCGCCCGCCCGGATGCGGTGAGCGTCACCGCGCGGCTGTCCTTGCGGCGAAGGACCCAAGCCTTTTCGAAGCAGCGGCAGGCCAGGGCGGCGGCGAGATGGCCCGCGAGATGCGGCCTGCGCTCGCTCCAGTCGAGACAGGGGCGCAGAAGCGCGCGGCGCGGCGGCCTGTCCGGCAGGGCGATCCCGAGCGCGGCGAAGACGCCCTCGCCCGACGCCGTCAGGCCGTAGCCACCCTCCGCGACCGCAAGATGCCCGCCCGCCACAAGTGCGTCGTGGATATCCGTACCGAGCCGTCCGGCGAAATGGTCGTAGCAGGTCCGCGCCTGGCTGAGGTCGGCACCGACGCGCTGCGGCAGCTTGCGAGCGGCGGGCCCGGCGGCCGCGAGCACCATCAGCCCTTCCAGCGCCTGCGCGACCTCGGCACCGGCCAGGCGGTAGTAGCGGTGGCGGCCCTGCGCCGCGACGGCCAGAAGGCCACCTCGCAGCAACTGCGCCAGATGGCCACTGGCGGTCTGCGGGGCGACGCCGGCGAGGAAGGCGAGTTCCTTGGCGGTCAGCGCGCGGCCGTCCATCAGCGCGTGCAGGATGTTCGCACGAGCGGGATCGCCCATGAGGCTGGCGATCTCCGCGAGGTAGGGGCCGCTGGCGTTCATGACGCGAGGATGCGCCGTCCCGCCGCCAGCGCAAGAGGCGATGCTACGGCCCCGGCCGTTGCGTCCTGCAGAGACAGCGGGCCGCGGCAATGCGACAACACGGCATGCTTCAGCCTCTCAGCACCGATCCCACTCTCCTGCTGTTCATTGCCGCGACCTTTCTGCTCGCCGGCTTCGTGAAGGGTGTCATAGGCCTCGGTCTGCCGACCATTGCCGTCGGCGTGCTCGGCGTCGTCATGGCGCCGGCACAGGCCGCGGCGCTGCTCGCCGTGCCCAACCTCGTCACCAATGGCTGGCAGCTCGCGACGGGGCCGGGCCTCCGGCGCATCCTCTCGCGGCTCTGGCCGATGCTGGCGGGGATCGTGGCAGGAACCTGGCTGGGCGCGGGGCTGATCGAGCAGCAGAAGAACGGCTCCGCGACCTTCTGGCTCGGCCTCGCTCTGGTGCTCTACGGGCTCGTGGGGCTCAAGGCCGCGAAGCTGCGCGTTCCTGCCGGCGCCGAAGGCTGGCTGGGGCCGCTCGTCGGCCTGGCGACCGGTGTGGCGACGGCGGCGACGGGAGTCTTCGTGCTGCCGGCCGTGCCCTATCTGCAGGCGCTGGGCCTCGACAAGGACGAGCTCGTCCAGGCGCTCGGCCTGTCCTTCCTGGTTTCGACGCTGGCGCTCTCGGTCGGACTGCTCGAGGCCGGCGTCCTCGATGCCCGCGTCGCGCTGCAGTCCGGGCTCGCTCTCCTGCCCGCACTCGCCGGCATGGCCGCTGGCGCGGCGCTGCGCGCCCGCATCTCGGCCGCGAGCTTCAGGCTCTGCTTCTTCGCCGGGCTGCTGGCGCTCGGCGGCTATCTCGTGCTGCGCGCGACCGGCTGACGCCGGTCGCGCCGGGCCTCAGCGGCCGCGGGTGTTGTAGGCGAAGCGGCGATTGCTGCGCTTGATGCCGTACCAGGCCAGTTGCCGGTCGCCGACATCGACATGGACGAGCCCGTTCGAATAGGAGCCGACGCCACCGACAGCGTCCAGCGTCTTCGCCACCGCCGCGGCCTTGCGCGGCGTCGTCGCCAACGGGCGGAAATCGATGGCCTTGCCTTTGTAATGCTGGGAGTTGCGGGCGTGGCGCCCGCCGCAGGTCGAGGTGATCTGGATCGGACCGATCTTCTCGACGAGCTCGCGGATCATGGCGACGGTTTCGGCCTTGAGGCAGCGCAGCCCCTTGACCTGGGGCTGGAATGACACCTGCTCGATCGCGGAGTCGGCGCGCGCAAGAACAGGCACCGAGACCGTGAAGATCACGGCCATGACAATACAACGCATTACTAACCTGACGTGATGGGGAGAGAGGAAGGCTCAAGCCACCATCGCATGGTCTGGCTGAGCGGTTCGGGCGCTTCACTAGAGCGATCACGCGGCCAAAACAAGGCAGATCATCTGACATGATCTGAAACTGTAGCCTTCCCGTGGTCGGCACGATTCGAGATGATGGCTGAAACGCTCCGGAATCGACGCGGATTATCAATGGTTACAAACGCATTTATCAGCCTGCGCCGGTTTCGGCCGCTGGCCGACGGATTTCGGCCGACGATAAGAAGACCTCGCCCGGAGGATTCGCGGCATCGCATTGACGCAGCGCTAACCGCAGGGGCTCTCGGCGAGAGCAAGGGCTGTTCACGCGTGCTACCGTTCGACCGTCCGATCCTGCGGGGAAGACGGAGGATGACCGACGAGACGCGCAACTATCTCCTCTCCGAGATAGAGACGCTGCAGGCCACGGTGTTCAAGGCCGGGGCGCTGAACGCCAAGACGCTCGGCATGGCGGCCGAGAAGCACATCGAGAACGTGCTGCCGCTGGTGGCGCTGTCGCCGCCCCTGGAGGAGGCGACCTACCTTGCCGTAGCCCAGATCGCCCAATTCGCGCGGCTGCTCTATGGCCAGGCGCCGGTCGCCGAGATCGAGCAGGCGCGGCGCAGCACATTGGTCGCGGTCGATGCGCTGGCGGCGCTGCTGCTGGCCTCGCTGCAGGATCAGCCAGCGCAGATGCAGATGGCCGAGCCCGCCGCCGAAGCGCTTCCCCTCGCCGGCTGAGCCAGGCGCTCCTAGCGTCGATCGCTGAAGAAGTCGCGCAGCAGAGCCGCCGCCTCGCTCTCGCGCAGGCCGCCATAGATTTCGGGCGCATGATGGCAGGTCGGGCTGGCATAGAGCCGGACCCCGTTCTCGACCGCCCCGCCCTTGGGATCGCCCGCGCCGAAATAGAGCCGGCGGATGCGGGCGAAGGAGATCGCCGCCGCGCACATCGGGCAGGGCTCGAGCGTGACATGGAGATCGCAGCCGATCAGGCGCTCCGAGCCCAGCGCCTCGCAGGCCAGCCGCAGCGCTAGCATCTCGGCATGGGCCGTCGGATCCCTCAGTTCCAGCGTGCGGTTGCCGGCGCGGGCGAGCACCACACCGTCCCGGCTGACGACCGCTCCGACCGGCACCTCGCCACGCGCGGCAGCGGCGCGCGCCTCGTCGAAGGCGATGGCCATCGGATCGGTCGCGGGCATGGACAGCGGCGCGGGCTGCTGCAGGGCCATCTCACCTCCGTTTTTGACGCTCGCGGCGCCGGGAACGCTCTGCTACAAGCGCCGGCTACACAGCCAATTTCGAGCCTGTCCAGCGTGCGAAGCGGATCTCCGCCCGCGAGACGACCGGCTCAGGAGCCATCATGAGCGACGACAACAATCAGAAAAGCCGGGGCCCGCGCAAGGGTGGAACCGGCGGACGCGGCGGCGGGTCCGGCGGCGGCCGCGATGGCGGCGGCTTCGGCGGCAGGGGTCCACGCAGCGGAGCGGCCGGCGGCGAGCGCAAGCCGTTCCGCGGCCGCAGCGAGGGCGGCGACCGTCCGGCTCGCGCAGAGGGCGCAGCACGCCCGTTCCGGGCCCGCCCTGATGGAGAGCGCAGTGCGAGCCGTCCGCCGCGCGAGGGCTTTGCACCCCGCGGCGAGCGCCCTGCTTCCGGGGGCAAGCGCTTCGACAAACCCCGCTCCGACAATCCTCGCCTCGACCGGCCCCGCTCCGACGGCCCGGCGCGTCCGCGGCGCGCCCGCGAGGAGGCTCCGGCGCCCGAGGCCAAGCTGCTGCCCTCGCTGATCCCCGAGCCGGAGCGTATCGCGAAGGTGATGGCGCGCGCCGGCGTCGCCTCGCGCCGCGACAGCGAGGCGATCATCCTCGAAGGCCGCGTAAGCGTGAACGGTCGCGTGATCGACAGCCCGGCGCTGGATATCGGCCCCGACGATGTCGTGCTGATCGACGGCGAGCCGCTGCCGGCGCGCGAGCGCACGCGGATGTGGCTCTACCACAAGCCGCGCGGGCTGGTGACGACCAACCATGATCCCGAAGGCCGGCCGACGGTGTTCGACGCGCTGCCGGAGGATCTGCCGCGCGTGCTCTCTGTGGGGCGGCTCGACATCAATACCGAGGGCCTGCTGCTGCTGACCAATGACGGCGGCCTGGCGCGCATGCTGGAACTGCCCGAGACGGGCTGGCTGCGGCGCTACCGCGTGCGCGCCTTCGGCTCGGTGACACAGGACAGGCTCGACACGCTGCGCGACGGCGTGACCATCGACGGCGTATCCTATGGCCCCGTAGTGGCGCGTTTCGAGCGCCAGCAGGGCTCCAACACCTGGCTGACGGTCGATCTGCGCGAGGGCAAGAACCGCGAGGTCAAGACGGTGCTCGAGCATCTCGGCCTCGACGTGAACCGGCTGATCCGGGTCTCGTTCGGGCCTTTCCAGCTCGCCGACCTGCCCGAGGGCGAGGTCGATGAGATCCGGTCGCGCGTGCTGAAGGACCAGCTCGGCGAGGAGCTGATGGCCAAGGCGGGCGTCGATTTCGAGGCGCCGCGCCGCGACGAGGCACCGGCGGCCCCGCCGAGACCTCCGCTGAGCAAGGCTGCGCCGAGTGGCGACGATCGCCCACGGCGCCGGCGCGAGAGTGGCGAGGCGGAGGGCAAGCCCGAACGCTGGCAGAGCGACGCGGTGCGCACGCCCTCGCGCGACGACCGCAGCGACAAGCCGTGGAAGCGCACCGTCTGGCGTGACGAAGAGGCGCAGCCCCAGCGCGAGCGCAAGGCTCCGCCGCGCCGCGGCGCCGACCCGAAGGCCGAGCGCCAGACGCGCGAGGCTAGCGGCGAGGTGGTGCGTCGCCGCGACAAGGCGATCGCCGATCCCAAGGGCCGGCGCGTGCTGGTCGAGCGCGTTGCCTCCGCACGCGAGGACGCCCCGGCGCGTGAGGCCATCAACCCGAAGCGCAGGCCCGATCGCCTGCCGCGCAGCGAGCGCGGGGCGGCAGGCCGCGAGGGGCGCGCCTCCCGCGCGCCCGAGCGGGCGAGCGGCGGCGAGCGTCCCGCCCGCCGACCGCGCAGCGAAGGCGGCGAGCGCGAGCGCCTGCAGGAGCGGCCCGAGCGCGCGCCCCGCGGCGACCGGCTCGATCGGGCTCCGCGCGAGGGCGGCGAGCGTCCGCCGCGTCGTTTCGACGACGCTCCGGGCGGCGCCAAGCGCAGCTATGCGGCACGCTCCAGCGAAGGGCCGGCGGGCCGCAGCGGCGAGCGCAGCGGGGGCAAGTCCTTCGGGGCCAAGCCCGGCGGCGGCCGGCCCTTCGGCGGCAAGCCGGGCGGCGGTGGACGTCCGGGTGGCGGCCGCCCCGGCGGCGGGTCCAAGGGTCCACGCTCCGGCGGCAAGCGGGACTGACGGCTAGCCGATGCGGATCGTCGGCGGACGTTTGCGCGGACGGGCGCTGGCCGGCCCCAAGCCGGGGATCGGGACCATCCGCCCGACCTCGGACCGCCTGCGCGAATCCCTCTTCAACGTGCTCGCCCATGCCTATGACGACCCGCTCGACGGCGCGCGCGTGCTCGACCTCTTCGCGGGCACCGGCGCGCTCGGCTTCGAGGCGCTGTCGCGCGGCGCCGCTTTCGCGCTGCTGGTCGACGACGGCACCGAGGCGCGCAGCCTGATCCGCGAGAACCAGATGGCGCTGGGGCTCGCCGGCCACAGCCGCGTCTTCCGGCGCGACGCGAGCAAGCTCGGCCCGATCAGCGCCATGGACCCCTTCGCGGTCGTGTTCTGCGACCCGCCCTACCGCAAGGGACTCGGCGAGACAGCGCTCGCCTCGGCCCGCGACGGCGGCTGGCTGGCCCCCGGCGCGCTGGTGATCCTGGAGGAGGCCGGCGACGCCGAGATCGCCCTGCCGGACGGGTTCGAATTGCTGGAACGGCGGGAGTACGGTGAAACGCAGGTGCTGATCCTGCAGGCGAGCCAGCCGTGACGGTTCGCCCGATGCCCATCGCGCATCGGGCCGCAGCCGAAATCGCATGACGCCGCGCGCCGCGACCCACGCATAGTCGCGCGATGTCGCACCCGTCTGGCCGTTCGCTGCTGCTCGTCCCGCTGCTGGGCCTGCTCTGGGGCTTCAACTGGCCGGCGGTGCGGATCGCGCTGACCGAGATCGCGCCCTGGACGCTGCGGGCGAGCGGCATGACCTTCGCCGGCTTGTTCCTCGTCGCGGTCGCTCTCGTGCGCGGCCTGACGCTGGCGGTGCCGCAGGCGCAATGGCTTCGATTGGCGGTCGCCGGGTTGTTGTCGATCGCGGCCTTCAACATCCTGCTCGCCTTCGCTCAGCTCGTCGCGCCGACCTCGCGCGCGGCGATCCTGACCTTCACCATGCCGATCTGGGCGACGCTGCTCGCCCGCTTCGTCCTGGCCGAGCCGATCGACCGGCGGCGGCTGGTCGGGCTCGGGCTCGGCATGGCGGGGCTGGCCTGCCTCGGCCTGCCGCTGATCGCCGGCGGCGGCCTCTCCTTCGGCCTGCTGCTGGCGCTGATCGCGAGCGTGAGCTGGGCGCTGGGCACCATCGTCAGCAAGCGCTGGCCGGTGAGCGCGCCGGCGCTGACCATCGCCGCCTGGCAGCTCCTCATCGGCGGCGCAGCCGGGGGGCTCGGCATGCTCGTCTTCGAGGGCGTGCCGGTGCCCAAGATGCTGGAGGCGCGGACGGTGGCGGCGCTCGCCTTCCACATCCTCGGCGCGCAGGCGCTGGCCTATGTGCTCTGGTTCACGGTCATCGCCAGGCTGCCGGCCGGCATCGCGAGCCTGGGCACGCTGATGGTGCCGGCGGTGGGCGTGCTCGGCTCGGTGCTGCTGCTCGGCGAGCGCCCGACGCCGAGCGACTGGCTCGGCCTCGCGCTGGTGATCGCGGCGTCCGGCTCGATCCTGATCCCGGGACGGGCGAAGGCGGGGGGCGTCGCCGAAGCCGGCTGAGCCGCGGAGCCGCCGTCTGCCGCGGGGATAAGCAGCCCATCTTATCCCCGGTAGGCTCCGCGTGCCTGATCTTCGCATCCGTCGCGGAGGTCAGACGCACGGATGCCCCTTCCCTATCCAGATCACTGGCGTTCCCGAAGCGCCGCGCTGCAGCGCAGGCGGCTTGCGAGCCAGATCGCCGGCGACCGCATGATGCGGGCCCTGGCGCGGCTGCAGGCGCTCGTTGAGAAGGCCGGCTTCCGCGAGGATCAGCCGCGCATCCCTGCCGGCAACGGCCGCGAAAGCGGTCAGTGGCGGTATGTCGAGGGCTATGCTCAGGGCCGGCAGCCGGGCATCGGCGACAATGGCGGGCCGTCACTCGACCCGCCCGACCCTCCGAAAGAACCGCCCAAGGACAGGGTCTCGAAGACCCAGGCCGCGAAGGCGCTGGCCAAGCAGATCGCCCGCGCGGCGCTGCGGCGAGCAGGCCCGATCGGCGCGGTCGTCACCGCGATAGAAGCCGGCCACTGGCTGTACTCCGAATGGCCGTCGATCCGGTCCTATCAGGATCCGCCCCAATCGCTCACCGAACTCCAGCAGCAGGCGGGGCAGCGGCGGCCGGGTTATGACGACCATCACATCGTCGAGCAGGGTGCGGGAGGGCGTGAAGGCTTTCCGCGCTCGATGCTCGACGGCCCCGACAATGTTGTCAGCATACCCCGCTACAAGCATCATGAAATTACGGGCTGGTACACGGCCAAGAATCCAAACTTCGGCGGCCTCTCGCCACGCGATTATCTGCGAGGTCGGGACTGGTCCGAGCATGTGCGGGTCGGACAGCAGGCATTACGACAGTTCGAGGTGCTCAAATGAGCAGGGTCAATCTCAAACGGCTGTCGACGAACGATCTGCTTCTGCTGTTCGAGAAGCTGTGCGTCGAGCAGTACGATTCTCTCGATCGCCAGGAGTACGCGGCTTTCAACCGGCGATACGATCGAATCCAGGCGATCGAAGACGAGCTGAAGTCGCGTCCCGGGGATCAGCGCCGCATCCTCATGACGCTCTTCGGCCATCCCAACATGCAAGTGCGACTCACTGCAGCGCGGGCCACCCTTGCCGTCGATTATCTCGCAGCCCGTCGCGAGATCCAGGAGATCGCCGACTCCAAATGGGGTCCGCAATGCGGAGACGCCGGCATGACCCTGATCAATCTGGACAATGGGATTTATCGGCCGAGTTGAGGCAGCCCCTCATCGGCGCCCGAACAGGCGCTCGATATCGGCGAGCTTGAGTTCGACATAGGTCGGGCGGCCGTGGTTGCACTGGCCGGAATTGGGCGTGACCTCCATTTCGCGCAGCAGCGCGTCCATCTCCTCGGGGCGGAGCCGACGGCCGGCGCGGACGGAGTTGTGGCAGGCCATCGTCGCCAGGACATGGTCGAGGCGTCGCTCCAGGGAACCGGCGGTTCCGTGCTCAGCCAGCGCGTCGGCGACGTCGCGGACGAGCTTCTGGAGGTTGCCGCCCGCGAGCTGCTGGGGCGCCTCGCGAACCAGAACCGCACCCGGACCGAAGGGCTCCAGCCTCAAGCCGAGCGTCGCCAGATCCTCGCTCGCCGCGTTCAGCCGGTCGGCGTCGACGGGGTCGAGTTCGACCACCTCGGGCAGGAGCAGAGGCTGCGTCGCGATGCCGCTGCGGGCGCGCTCGGCCTTGAGGCGCTCATAGACGAGGCGCTCATGGGCGGCGTGCTGGTCGACGATGACGACACCTTCTCGCGTCTGGGCGACGATATAGGTCTCGTGGAGCTGGGCCCGGGCGGCGCCCAGCGGCCGGTCGAGCGCGTCCGGCGCGGGCTCCGCGAGATGGGCGCGGGCGTCGGCCGAGGCGACGGCGAACCCGGCGAAGCCCTGCTGCGGTCGCGCGTCGAAGCCGGCGACGGGCGCGTTCCAAGCGGGCGTCTCCGGCAGGGTCGGGCGCAAAGGCGAGGTGCTGTTGCCGGTGCCAGCGAAGACCGCGCGGAAGGCCTCCAGCGTGCGCGCGCCGCCGGTCGTGGTGGCGCGGTGGCCGGCCTGCGCCAGCGCCGCCTTCAGCCCGGACACGACGAGGCCGCGGACCAGCTGCGGATCACGGAAGCGGACCTCGCTCTTGGCCGGGTGAACGTTGACGTCGACGGCGCGCGGATCGCAGGCGACATCGAGGAAGAGCACGGGGTGGCGGTCGGAGGGCACGACATCGGCATAGGCGCCGCGCACCGCCGAGAGCAGCAGCTTGTCGCGCACCGGCCGGCCATTGACGGCGAGATGTACGCCGGCCGAGGTGCCGCGGTGGAAGGTCGGCAAACCGGCGAAGCCGGTGACGTGGACGCCCTCGCGTGCCGCATCGAGCCGCAGGGCGTTCTCGGGGAAATCGCGCCCGAGCGCGCGGCCGAGCCGGCGCAGCTGCCCCTCCTCGCCGATCGCTTCCGCCGGCCAGTCGAAGGGCGAGACATGCTCGCCCTCGAGCGAAAACCGGATCGCCGGATGGGCGATGGCGAGGCGCCGCAGCATCTCCGAGACGGCCTGCGCCTCGGCCCGGTCGCTCTTGAGGAATTTCAGCCGGGCGGGGGTGAAGGCGAACAGATCGCTGACCTCGATGCGCGTGCCGGGTGCGGCGGCGACAGGGCGGACCACGCCCTTCTCGCCGGCCTCGACGATGAGGCCGACGCCCTGGGGGGCATCGTGGCGGCGGGTCGCGATGGAGAGCCGCGCGACCGAGCCGATCGAGGGCAGCGCCTCGCCGCGGAAGCCGAGCGACTGGATCGCGAAGAGATCCCCATCGGGTAGTTTCGAGGTGGCGTGGCGCTCGACGGCGAGCGCCAGATCCTCGGGCGTCATGCCGGCCCCGTCATCGACGACGCGGATCAGTTCGCGCCCGCCTGCCCGGATCGTGACCGCGATCGATCGCGCGCCGGCGTCGATGGCGTTCTCGACCAATTCCTTCACCGCCGCAGCCGGCCGCTCGATCACCTCGCCGGCGGCGATGCGGTCGACCAGGACGGGATCGAGGCGGCGGACGGGCATGCGGGTTCCGGAGCGGCGGGCGGCGCGGCGAATCGAGGGGTAGCGTCACGGCAGGATAGGGGATGGGGGCGAGTCGTGCCCAAATCGGATTCGCCAGCCCCAAATGAACGGGCGCGGGGAACCCCTCCCCCTTGTGGGGAGGGGCAGGGGTGGAGGTCGGGCCGCTCGGTCAGCGGTCACCAAGCGGAACCACCCCCATCCCCATACCCTTCCCCACAAGGGGGAAGGGAGGAGCGCTACTGGGCCGGCCTCGTCTGCGAACTCACACCAGCCCGACCGGCCGGCCGACCGCCTGGACCAGCAGGCGCGGGTCACCGAAGAGGCGCTCCGCCACGCGCTTGACGTCGGCCAGCGTCACCGCGGCGAAGAGGCTGTTGCGTTCGCTGAGGAACTCGGGCTCGAAGCCGTTGACGGCGAGGCCCAGCAGTTCCGAGGCGATCTTCGGCGAGGTGTCGAAGCGCAGCGGGTAGGAGCCGATGATGTAGCGCCTGGCCTCCTCGACCTCGTGCTCGCTCGGCCCCTCATTGGCGAGCTTGGCCATCTCCTCGCGGATCACGCTCATGGATTCAGCGGCGCGCTCGTTCTTGGTGGCGGTGCCGCCGACCAGCATGGCGCCCTGGCGCAGCGGCAGCAGGCTGGAGGAGACGCCATAGGCAAGGCCGCGCTTCTCGCGCACCTCCATAAACAGCCGCGAGGTGAAGGCCGAGCCGCCCAGGATGTGATTGAGCACGCTGCCGGCGATGAAATCCGGATCGTGCCGCATCAGGCCGGGGCCGACGAAGCGCAGCACGGTCTGCGGTACGTCGAGATCGATGGTGTGGGTCTGGCCGAGACCCTGGATCGGCAGGGCCTCGGCCGGCTGCGCGCGCGGCAGCCCTTCCGGCAGCGCACCGAAGATCTGGTCGAGCCGGCTTGCGAGTTCGTCGGCCGTGATGTCGCCGACGACGACCAGCTTCAGCCCGGCCCGTGCCAGCAGATCGCGCGAGAGCGCCTTCAGCGCGGTCGCTTCGAGCTGCGAGACGCTGTCGACATCGCCCTTCTCGGGCCGGCCATAGGGGTGGCCGGGGAAGGCGGCGGCGTAGAGCGCGTTGCGGCAGAGGGTTTCGGGGTTCTGGGCCTGGCGCTGCAGGCCGGAGATGACCTGGCCCTTGACGCGCGCGACGGCGTCGTCATCGAAGCGCGGGGCGTTCAGCGCCAGCGCCAGCAGCTCGAAGGCGGTGTCGCGGTGGCTCGACAGCGTCTGGAGATGGCCGTGGAAGTCGTCGCGGCGGGCATCGAAGCCGAGGCTGATGGCGTGGTCGGCGAGCTTGCCCTGGAAGGCCTCGGCGTCGAGATCGCCCGCGCCTTCGTCGAGCAGGCCGGAGACGAGATAGGCGCTGCCGGCGGCGTTCTCGGGATCGAGCGTCGCGCCACCGTCGAAGGCGAAGTCGACCGCGATCAGCGGCAGGCTGTGTTCCTCGACCAGCCAGGCCTCGACGCCGGCGGACGAGCGGACCTTCTGGACCGGGACCGAGGGGCCAGCGAGGCTGGTGGCGGCAGCGGGAATCGGAGCGTTCATGTCATGTCCTGGCTCGGGCCGGAACGCGGCCCCGTGCGGAAGGAGGACGGAGTCAGGCGGCGGGCAGGAGCAGGCCGGTGACGCCGCGGTCGGGCCGCAGATAGCGCCGCGCCGCTTCGAGAACAGCCTCACGCGACACGGCCTCGATCCGCTGCGGCCAGGCCAGCACGTCCTCGACCGTCTCGCCGACGGCCAGCGACGCCCCGAAAATGCGGGCGAGCGAAGACTGGCTGTCGCGGGCGAAGACCGTCTCGGCGACGAGCCGGGTGCGGGCGCGGGCGAGTTCGAGTTCGCTCGGCCCCTCGCTGAGGAAGGCGGCGAGCGCTGCATCGAGCCCGGCTTCCAGCGCGGCCATCTCGACGCCGGGGCGGGGGCTCACCGAAAGTTGGAAGGCGGCGCGGTCGACCATCGAGCCCATGAAGTAGGCGCTGGCGCCAGCGGCGAGATCGGCCTCGACACAGAGGCGGCGATAGAGCCGCGAGGTGGTGCCGCCACCGAGGATCTCGGCCAGAAGCTCGAGCGCGAAGACCTCGCCGGCATCGCCGCTGAGATAGGTCGGCGTCAGCCAGCCGCGCCGCAGCGAGGGCTGGCGCACGCGCGGGTCGCTCAGCGAGACCCGGCGCGCCGCACGCGGATGGGGCTCGGCCGGGCGCTTGCGGACCGGGGCCTCGCCGCGGGCGGGAATGGCGCCATAGGTCTCTTCCGCGAGGCGGCGGACGGTCGCGGCATCGGTGTCGCCGGCGACGACGAGGATCGCGTTTTCCGGCGTGTAGAAGCGCTGGTAATAGGCGAAGGCGTCGTCCCGATTCAGGCCCTCGATCTCGTGCTCCCAGCCGATGATCGGGGTGCCATAGGGGTGATGGACAAAGAGCGCGGCCGAAAACTCCTCGCCGAGCTGGGCGGCCGGGTCTGCATCGACGCGCATCTTGCGCTCTTCCAGCACCACGTCACGCTCGGGCCCGACGACGCTCTCGTCGAAGGCCAGCCCGGTCATCCGGTCGGCCTCGTAATCCATCATGGCGCGCAGATGCTCTTTCGGCACGCGCTGGAAATAGGCGGTGTAGTCGAAGGAGGTGAAGGCGTTCTCCTGGCCGCCAAGCCCGGCGACGATCTTGGAGAACTCGCCCGCCGGCCATTTCGCCGTGCCCTTGAACATTAGATGCTCGAGGAAATGCGCGATGCCGGACTTTCCGGCCGGATCGTCGGCGGAGCCGTTGCGGTACCAGACCATGTGGGTGACGACGGGCGCGCGCCGGTCCGGCACCACCACGATGTCGAGACCATTTGCGAGGCGAAAGGATTCCACCGGCTGGGCGGCTCCGGTCGGCTGCGCATGCATGTTCACCTGGACCGTCTCCGTGATGGGGGCGCCGGCGGCGCGTTCAGATGTCAGTGAGGCGGCCGCGCCGGGACGACGCGCCGCCTCTCCATGCATTTATGTGTTGCCGGCGCGAACCGCCAGTGGCCGGCCCGGGGCCGCGACACCGCAGGGCGCCGCCGCACGCGTCTTATTGCAGCGGGATCTGACCGGTCAGGAATTCGCGCTGACCGACCGCCTGCTTGTCCTCAACCGGACCGCCCTGGCCCGGACCCAGCGGGGCGGAACCGGCGGGGCGACGGTAGCCGACCGGCGGATCGGCGAGCGTGCGGCGCGGCGGCTCCGAGCCATAGGTGAGTTGATCGAGCGCCACCTGATTCTGGCGGCTGGCCAGTTCACGACCGGTGCGGATCGGCGCGATCTGGTTGTTGTAGTTGTTGTGTTCCTCGACGATCTCGGGCCGGCCGGTGTCGCGGGTGGTGCGGCCGCGGCGCAGTTCCTCCTGGCTCAGCATCGGGTTGTTGCGCCAGTTGGGGTTGGAGCCGGCGGGCGCGCGGGCGGCGGCGGCATCGGCGCGGCGGGCGGCGACGTCGGGATCGTTCGGCCAGGCGGCGTTGCGGGTGCTGGCGGATTCCTGCGGCCGCGGCAGGGTCGAATTCGGCGGAACGACCAGCGGCGGCCGCTGGCGATACTCGATGTCGTCACCCGGACGGCCGCCGACGACGCCTTCCAGCAGGTTCTTGAAGAGCATGCCTTCCTGGGCGAGCGCGGGCTGGCCCGCCAAAGCGAGGCCGCCGGCCAGCAGCAGATGCGTCACGCGGATGCGATGCGCCATGTCAAACCTCCCTCGGGGATATTGCTTCCCCGTCTCAAACCGCACGCGAACGGCAAAACGATGGCGGAGCCGGGTTCAAGCCGCGTTTTCGGCCGCCGGCCGGAAGGACTCATACAGCAGCCCGACCACCCCGACAACGATCGCGGCATCGGCGATGTTGAAGATGTACCAGCTGAAGCTGCCCCAATGCAGGTGAACGAAGTCGACGACCGCGCCATAGACCCCACGGTCGAGCCCGTTGCCGAGCGCGCCGCCGACGATGAGAGCAAGGCTCGCGACCGTCAGCGGGCGCTGCTCGCGCCACATCCAGCGGCCGAGCCAGATCGCGGCCGCGATCGAGATCACGACGAGACCCCAGCGGCCGAGATCGCTGTGCTGCTGGAACAGCCCGTAGGAAATGCCGCGGTTCCAGGCGAGCACGATGTCCATGAAGGGCGTGACCGCATAGGGCCCCGTTTCCGCCAGGCGCAGCCCGAAGAGCAGCCAGAGCTTCAGCGCCTGGTCGACGAGGAAGACGACCAAGACGATGGAAAGGCCGAGCCGGCGGGCGGGCGTCACGCGGCGCTCCGGCCGAGTTCGCGCAGCGCCTTGGCGTCGCGCGGCGTCACGGCGGGATAGGCCGGATCGGCCGTCGCGGGATCGAAATACTTCCAGGAGCGCGCGCATTTGACGCCATCGGCGCGATGCGGGACCACCGCGACGCCCGGCACCTCGGGCAGGCGGACGGCCTCCGCCGGCCCCTCCCCGCTCTCGACGCGGATGGCCGAGGTGATGCTGATCTCGGCGAGATCGGCGCCCGAGAGCGCAGCCAGCAGATCGGGATCGGAGACGAAGACCTGCGGGGCGGCCTCCAGCGAAGAGCCGAGACGCTTGGCCGCACGCTCGAGTTCGAGCGCACCGGTGACGACGCGGCGGACCTTGCGGATCTTGCTCCAGCGCTCGGCCAGTTCGGCATCGAGCCAGGCCTCGGGCACGCTGGCGAAGAGCTCCAGATGGACCGAGCCTTCGAGCGTCTTCTGCTCCGGATAGCGCTCCAGCCAGGCTTCCTCGGCGGTGAAGACCAGGATCGGCGCGAGCCAGGTCGTCAGGCAGCGGAAGAGATGGTCGACGACGGTGAGCGCGCTCTTGCGGACATGGCTGGAGAGCGGGTCGCAATAGAGCGCGTCCTTGCGGACGTCGAAATAGAAGGCCGAGAGCTCGGTGTTCATGAACTGCGAGAGCAGCGTCACGACCTTCTTGTAGTCGTAGGTGCGGTAGGCCTCCTCGACCTGCGGGCCGATCTCGGCCAGCCGGTGCAGCATCAGCCGCTCCAGCTCCGGCATGGTCTGAACCTCGGCCACACGGATGTCCTCGCTGAAATGGGCGAGCGTGCCGAGCATCCAGCGCATCGTGTTGCGGAGCTTGCGATAGGTCTCGACGAAGGTCTTGAGGATCTCCTTGCCGATGCGCAGATCGTCGGAATAGTCCGCCGCCGCGACCCAGAGGCGCAGGATGTCGGCGCCCGAATCCTTGATGATGTCCTGCGGGGCGGTGACGTTGCCCTTCGACTTCGACATCTTCTCGCCCTTCTCGTCGAGGCAGAAGCCGTGCGTCAGCACGATGTCGTAGGGCGCGCGGCCACGCGTGCCGCAGCTTTCCAGCAGCGAGGAGTGGAACCAGCCGCGATGCTGGTCCGAGCCTTCGAGATACATGACGCGGTCATTGCCGCCATCGCCGCGACGGCGGGCGCGCAGATCGGCGCGCTTCTCCAGCGTGAAGGCATGGGTCGAGCCTGAATCGAACCAGACGTCGAGCACGTCGGTGACGCGCTCGTAGTTCGCCGGGTCGTAGCCGAAGGGCTTGAGGAAACGGGCGCCGTCGGTGTCGGTGAACCAGGCATCTGCCCCTTCCGCCTCGAAGGCCTCGGCGATGGCCGCGTTGACCTTCGCGTCGACCAGTATCTCCTTGCTCTCCTTCTCGACGAAGACGGTGATCGGCACGCCCCAGGCGCGCTGGCGCGAGACCACCCAGTCGGGGCGGTTGGCGATCATGCCATTGATGCGGTTTTCACCCGCTGCGGGAACCCATTGGGTGTCCTTGATCGCGCCGAGGGCGACTTCGCGCAGGGTACGGTTGCCGAGCGTGTCGACCGCTTTGTCCATGGCGATGAACCATTGCGGCGTGTTGCGGAAGATGACCGGCTTCTTCGAGCGCCAGCTATGCGGATACTGGTGCTTCAGGCGGCCGCGCGCGACGAGGTTGCCCGACGCCGCGAGCGCCTTGATGACGACCTCGTTGGCGTTGCCCTTCTCGCCGGTGTCGGTGATGACCTGAGCGCCCTCGAAGCCCGGCGCGTCCTTGGTGAAGCGGCCATCGGCATCGACGGTGTAGGGGATGCGGGTCTCGATGCCGCGCTCGGCGAGCTGGCGGCCGTTGCTCATCCAGACGTCGAAATCCTCGCGGCCATGGCCGGGCGCGGTGTGGACGAAGCCCGTGCCGGCGTCGTCGGTGACATGGTCGCCGTCGAGCAGGGGAACGTCGAAGTCGTAGCCGTGCCCACGGAGGGGGTGGGCGCAGGTGAGGCCGGCGAGCGCGGCCGCCGGGACGTCGGCGACGAGTTCAAAGGCCTCGACCTTCGCTGCCTTGAAGACGCTTTCGGCGAGATTTTTAGCGAGGACATAGGTTGCACCAACCTTGGCCCAGTTGTTCTCGGGCGCAACGGTGACGCGGTAAAGCCCGTAAGCAATCTTATGGTTGAACGAGATCGCGCGGTTGCCGGGCATCGTCCACGGCGTTGTGGTCCAGATGATGACAGATGCGTTTCTTAGTTCCTCAGCGAATTTCCAAATCTTCGGCCACGGCGTCGCCCCCATGTCGCCCGTCATCGGCTGAACAATTGGAAACGCCACGAACACCGTGTCGCTCGTGTGCTCCTCGTATTCGACCTCGGCCTCGGCGAGCGCGGTCTTCTCGACCACCGACCACATCACCGGCTTGGAGCCGCGATAGAGCTGGCCGGTTTCGGCGAACTTCATGATCTCGCGGGCGATCTGCGCCTCGGCCGGATAGGCCATGGTCAGGTAAGGATCGTCCCAGTCGCCCTCGACGCCGAGCCGCTTGAACTCCTCGCGCTGGACCGAGACCCAGTGCTCGGCGAAGCTGCGGCATTCCTTGCGGAACTCGACGACCGGCACGTCGTCCTTGTTCAGCCCCTTGGCGCGGTACTGCTCCTCGATCTTCCACTCGATGGGCAGGCCGTGGCAGTCCCAGCCCGGGACGTAGTTGGAATCGAAGCCCAGCATCTGCTGCGAGCGCGTGACGAGATCCTTCAGGACCTTGTTGAGCGCGTGGCCGATATGGATGTTCCCGTTGGCATAGGGCGGGCCGTCATGCAGGACGAAGCGGTCGCGGCCCTTACCGGCCTCGCGCAGCTTGCGGTAGAGGTCGATCCTGGCCCAGCGCGCCAGCAGTTCCGGCTCGCGCTGCGGCAGGCCGGCCCGCATCGGGAACTCGGTCTGGGGCAGGAACAGCGTCTGGGAATAGTCGGTCGCGTCGGTCTTATCGGCGGTCTGGTCGGTCATGGTCCGGCTCGGGCACTGGGACAGGCGGCGGCGGTGGCCGCGCTCATCCTCTGGAAACGGGAAAAGCGGTCTTCAACCCGGACTGCGCAGGCGCCCGCGCTCAGCGCGAGGCGGCAGCCGGGCCTGTAATTCGCCGGAGAAGGCACATAGGCAGCATGACCATCGGCAGCTTCTAGACCAGATCTCTCGTCGCCGGAACCGCCACCGCGCGTGGTTGAACGTCGTCGCTGCTCTAGCAAAGCCCCGTCAAGGAAGGAAGGGCGGCGTCGTGCTGAGGATCTCGCGGGCGCGGGCGCTATCGGCGTCCATCTGGACGATCAGGGCTTCGAGCGAGTCGAACTTCGCCTCGCCCCGCAGCCAGGCGACGAAGGCGACATCGACCTGCTTGCCGTAAAGATCGCCGGAGAAGTCAAAGACGAACGTCTCCAGCCGTGGGGCGCCGTCGTCGAAGGTCGGCCGGCTGCCGAAGCTTGCGACGCCGTCGTGCCAGATGCCGTCGATCTTCATACGCACCGCGTAGATGCCGTATTTCAGCCGGCAGTCGCGGGCGAGATGCATGTTTGCGGTGGGGTAGCCGAGATCGCGGCCCCGCTTGTCGCCATGGGCCACGACGCCGCGCACGAACCAGGGGCGGCCGAGGAAATCGGCGGCGCGGGCGACGTCGCCCTGCTCCAGCGCCGTTCGGATCAGCGTCGACGAGACGGGCTCGCCGTCGCGGGCGAAGGGCGGCACGACGACGACCGGGATGCCCTTACCCGCGCAACGCTCCTGCAGCATCTCCGGCGCGCCGCGGCGACCCTGGCCGAAATGGAAATCATAGCCGCAGACGAGGCCGGCGGCGCCGAGGCGCCCGAGCAGGAGATCGTCGACGAAGGCTTCGGCCTGGATCGCGGCAATGGTGCGGTCGAAAGGCAGGACGAAGGTCAGCGGCAGCCCCATGGCGCCGAGTAGCTCCGTCTTCAAGGCCGGCGGCGTCAGGCGGAACACCGGCTCCTCCGGACGGAAGACGCTGCGCGGGTGCGGCTCGAAGGTCAGCGCCGCCGGGCGCCGGCCCAGTCGTTCGGCCAATCCGACCGCCTCGCGCGCCAGCTCGGCATGGCCGCGATGGACACCGTCGAAATTGCCGAGCGCGAGGACGCAGCCGCGCAGCGCGGCCGGTACGGGCTTGTCGAGGTCGATCACGAAGCTGGAGGGCGCGTCGGCGGGCGAAGTCATCTGTGCGGGCGATCCGGGCATCCCGGCTTACGCCGGACCGGCCCCTCATTGGCCAGCGGCGGCGAAGCGTCAAGCCGGACCGTCGCCCGATGGCCCTCGGCCGCGTCAGCTCCGCGGGCGCGCGGGCGGCAGGGCGACCCAGGCCTCGCCCTCCAGCACGGCCTTGCCGTCGACGAGGCATTCGCAGAACAGCCGCGCCCGGCGACGCTCCGCCACCAGCTCCATCACCTCGACACGCGCCGTGACGACGTCGCCGATCTTGACGGGGGCGAGAAAGGTCAGGGTCTGCGACAGATAGACCGCTCCCGGCCCCGGCAGCCTTGTGCCGAGCAGGGCGGAAACCAGGCTCGCGGTGAGCATGCCATGAGCGATGCGCTGGCCGAATTTGGTGTTGGCGGCGTAGCGGTCGCAGAGATGGATCGGGTTGGCGTCGCCGGACAGATCGGCGAAGAGCGAGACGTCGCGCTCCATCACCGTCCGCATGAGGCTCTGGCTCATGCCGACCGTCAGATCCTCGAAGGCATGGACGGTATAGAGGGCGCTGGTCATGGGTGTCGGTGCCTGGGCTCGACCGCGGCGCGGGGGTCGCCGGGTCGATTTTTGCTGCGTCGCAGCCTCTCACAGCGGCAAAAACCCGGCCATTGGACTTTCGTGGCTGGTGGCAAAAACGCCATGACCAAGCGTCACTGCGGCATTGGATTAACGGCTTTGAAACACGGCCGCGGTAACGCTGGGTTCACTGACTGCCGCTGCGCTTGCAGCGGCCCGGCGCGGCATGTTCCGCGCCGTCACCGTTTGCTTGGAGCACCGCCATGGCTCTCGATCCGTCCATGCCCATTCTGGTGGTCGACGATTACCAGACGATGGTCCGGATCATCCGCAACCTGTTGAAACAGCTCGGGTTCGAGAATGTCGACGATGCCGCCGACGGCCAGGCGGCCATCGCCAAGATGCGGGACAAGCGCTACGGCCTGGTGATCTCGGACTGGAACATGGAGCCGATGACGGGCTTCGAGCTGCTGCAGCGCGTGCGCGAGGAAGACGCGCTGGCCTCGACGCCTTTCATCATGGTGACGGCGGAATCCCGCACCGAGAACGTCATCGCCGCCAAGAAGGCCGGCGTGAACAACTACATCGTCAAGCCGTTCAACGCGCAGACGCTGCGCTCGAAGATCGAATCCGTCTGCACGGGCTGATCCGCGCACGAGGCGCCAGCCCGCGCCTCACCAGACGAGATGCGGCAGCGCATAGGCAGGGCGATGGCTCTGTCGGCCGAACCAGCCATGGCGCTCGTCCCAGGACGCCTCCATCAGATCCTGCGCGTGGATTCCGGCCAGAACCATGATGCCGGTGATGCCGAAGGCCTGCGCGCCGGCGATGTCGGTGCGGATCGCATCGCCGATGCCGCAGATCCGCTCGCGCGGGATCGACGCGCCGCGCAAGCCGTCGGCGACGGCCAACGCCGCCTCATAGATCGGCGCATGTGGCTTGCCGGCATAGATCGCCCGCCCGCCCATCTCCTCATAGGCGAGCGCAACCGAGCCGGCGCAGGGCACGATCCGGCCACCGCGCTCCACCACGAGATCGGGATTGGCGCAGATCATGTCGAGCCCGCGCGCGGCGAAGCCGGCGAGAAGGCCGGCATAGGTCTCGGCCGTATCGGTCTCGTCGTCGAGCAGGCCGGTGCAAAGCACGTAGCTGGCCTCCTCCGGCGCGACCTCTGGCGCATCGAGCCCCGCGACCAGCGGCTTGTCGCGCTCCGGCCCGAGCCGGAACATCGGCCGGCCCGCGCGCGCGGCAATCAGGCCGCGACAGACATCGCCGGAGGTGACGATGGCATCCCAGGCTGCACGGGGCACACCGAAGCCATCGAGCTGCTGCTCGATCACGGCCGCCGGGCGCGGCGCATTGGTGACAAGGACAACGCTGATCCCGCGTTCGCGCATCGCGACCAGCGCCGAGACGGCCTCGCCAAAGGCGGCAACGCCGTTATGGACCACGCCCCAGACGTCGCAGAGGCAGAGATCGAAACGGCCGGCGATCTCGGAGAAGCCCGACAGCGGCAGGGTCGGCGGGGTGGTGGATGACGGCACGGCGGGTGGCTCCCAGACTCGGTGCCGCCGGCTTTACAGGATCACGCCGCGCCTCGCATCTGCGAAAGGTCGCAGCGGCGCCGATCAAGCCGTGGCGCGGCGCAGGACCGAGCGGAAGGATTGCCGCTCCGGCGGAGCCTCGCGGGTCGCCGCCGGCTGGCCGGGATAGTCCACGACCTCGGCCAAGCGCTGCTCCGGTGCGGGAGCCGGCGACGGGGAAGGCTCGGCAGCGGCGGGTGCGGGCTCGGCCGGCTCGGCGAAGACATCCGGCTTGACCGGGCGCGGCGGCGAGAAGACCGGCCCCTGCCCCATCCCGACGCCGAGGTCGATCATGTCCGCGACCGTCGGGTCGTCGGCGACCTGGTCGGCGACCAGAACGATCGAGGCACGCGCCAGCAGAGCAGAGAGATCGGCCGGCGCAATGTCGGCGGTCTCGCTGTCGACCTGCTCCATCAGAAGAGCGGCCGGCGCCTTGACGAAGCGGATGCCGCGATCGAACAGCGCGACCGGATCGAGCCTGAGATCGACCAACTCATCCAGCGCGAAGCGCACGCCATTGGCCGACATGGCGCCGAGCAGGCCGAGGCTGGTCGGGTCCAGGCCGCGGAACACGCGCTGCGGCATCTCGATGATCAGATGGCCGGTGTGCTCGCGATACTTCTCGAGGATGCGCGACAGCGTCGCCAGCGCCTTGGACGAACTCCAGGTCGCGCCGCTGAAATTGCAGGACACGAAGAGCTCGCCCGGCTTGGAGCCGAGATGACGGGCGATGGCGAGCGCCCGGGTCAGCACCAGCGCATCGAGCGTCGGGCCGAAGCCGCGCTCCTCGATCACCGGGATGAACTCGTGCGGGAGCAGCAGGGTGTGCTCGTCCAGCCGCAGGCGCACCAGCGCCTCGTAGCCCCGCGTGCGGCGCTGCGGCAATTGCACGATCGGCTGCAGATGAACCTCGACGCGCCCTTCGGACAACGCTGCGCCGATGACGGCGGCGCGCTCTGCGGCGGCCCGTTCCTCGGCCTGGCGCGCGGCTTCCGCCCGTTCGGCGGCTTGCGCCTTGAGACGCTCCTGCCGCGCGGCCTCCGGATCGACGACGACGAGCGGCGCGACCCTGGGAGCGGGCGGAGCGACAGCCGTCGACCGCTCATCCGCCGCCGGCGCAGCGGCGCGCGCCTGGACCGCGGCCAGCGCGGCGTCGTGATCGGCCAGAGTCGTGGCGACCTGATGGATCAGATCGCCAAGCAGGCCGACCTCGGCTGTCAGTTCGTTGATGGCGGCTCGCGCCGGTGCCGCGTCGACATCGCGCATCGGCATCTGCTCGACTCTCTTGGAGAGTGCATCGAGGCGGATCGCATTGGTCGCCAGCCGGACCTTGACCTCCCCGACAGCGGCGAGAACCTGCTCGCGCTGCGCTTGGGCTCGCCGTTCGGCCAGCCACATCGAGCCAAGGCCGCCCCCGCCCGCCAGCAACAGGCCGAGCGCGGCCCCCAGCGGAGTCGGCCAGAGCAGCGTCAAGACCGCGCCTGCCGACAGCCCGGTGACGGCGCTGGCGAGAGGATGCAGAGCGTTCGGTCGGAGAGGGGCCAAGGCAGCGGTCGCGCGAGGGGTTGATCGGGAAGAAACGGCGAATCACACCACTGTGACAACACTAGCCGCAGAGCCGCGCGGAGGCGAGCTTTCGGCCGTTTTGGCTGTTGGGAATGCCGGTTTCGCCCAGCGAAGGCAGCCGGCATCGTCAGTGACGGACGACGCCGAGATCCGCGAGAAGTCGGTCGGTGATTTCCGCCCCGAAACCGCGCTTCATCAACCAGACGCGCGGCTCGCGATGAAAGGCTGGGAACTGTTCGCACAGCTCGGCGATGGCGCGGGACCGCTCCTCGGCATCTCCGGTCTGCACGGCGTGGAGCGCGCGTCCCAGCAGGGCAAAGGGGTTTCCGCCACCGGCCAGGAACTCGCCATGTCCACGCGCCACCTGCCGGGCGCCGAGCAGATGCGCGCCCAGCAGAGCGTAGAAATCATAGGAAGCCGGGCGCCCTGCACTCAGCGCGATCGCCTTCTCGAGGAGGGGCAGCCCCTCGGCCGGTCGATTGAGCTGGATGTAGCGCGCGCCCAGCATCGCCATGATGTCGGGGTCGTAGGGGTTGCGTCCCATTGCGGCGCGCCCGGCCGCCAGCCCTTCGTTGATGGCGCCGCGCTTGAACAGCGTCGACATCAGCGCCTGATGGGCGCGGGCGCTGGAAGGAGCCAGCCGCACCGCCGTCAGCGCCGCGGCATGGGCACGCTCCAGCGCATCCGGCAACTGGTTGAAGCCAAAGCTTTGCTCGAACACCGACAGCAGCGAGAGCTGGATCCAGGCGGGGTAGAAGGTGGGGTCACGCCGGACGAGGTCCTGAAGACAGTTGCGCGCCGCCAGATGCGCCGCTGCGGTCATCGTCCGCCGCACATCGATCGCCTCATAGATGCAGCTCATCGGACCGGCAGTCCGATTCTGACGAATGTCGGCATGGATGATCCCGAACGGCTCGGCCAGCCGCGTCGCCAGGCGCCGCGCATTTTCGGGAAGGTCCTCGTCATTCGCCCTGAGCACGCGTGTCGACGAAGCGGACCAGATGATGCGCCCGTCCGGCACCGCCCTCAGTCGGCCGAAGCCTTCCGTGCCCGTGGCAACGCTCTGAGCCGACATCTCCAGCACATAGTCGGCCTCCCGTGGCAGCGGCTGCCCCTGGGCCGGCACCTTGATGGTCAGCAGGTCGTCGAAACGGGAGAGCGCATCGACCAGGAAATTCGTAAAGCGGCGGGAGGCTGCAGCGAGTTCGGCATCAGCGAAATCCGGCACCGAGACGACCAGGACGGTCGTCTCGAGCGGCGCCGCTGCGGGTTTGTCGAGCCTGGCAAGCGGCATCTCCCGATCCATGCTCGCCAGCGCCGTGCCGGGCGCATCGACCGAGGCCACCCGATCGGCCGTGCGCGGGCCCAGCAGGCCACCATACCAGGCGACGAGCGAGAGCAGCGCCGCTGTGAGCGCGAGACCAGCCGCCAGCGGCCAGCGCTTCGCCAGACCTCGTTCGAGGGGCCTCTCCGTGATCGGCGCCACCGTCGGGGGCTCGTCGCCCCGATCATCCGTTGCGCTTTCGCTGCGATGCGCCTGCCCTGCGTCGGTCTGCGCCGGCTCGACGCGCTCGAAGGCCGGGACATAGGCGCCGACGGGAATGGTGATTCGCACCGGATCCGCGGCGCCCTCGCCGGCATAGTACTGCGCCAGTGCCCGACGCAGGCGGCCGGCCTCGACGCGCACGATGGGGTCAGATTGCGGGTCGAAATCCGGCGAGCGGCCGAAGGCTTCGACTGCGATGGTGTAACCCTTCAGCTCGCCGCCGCGGCCTGCCACGGCGCGATCGACGATGAAGGCGAGGAAGGCCGAGAGCTGCGGCGCCGCGCGGAAGGCATCCGACGCGAGGATCCGCGCGAGCCCGGCGCGGATGTCCGCGAGGGGCTCGTGATCGAGCGTTTCCGAGCCTGCGCCTGATACGTCCATGGGGGTCCGGTTCAGTTTACGCCCCTTGTTCGGAGTACAGCAAAAGCGACGCTGGGTCACCCCATTCGCGACGCGACCCGCCGTTGCGGCGCCGCAGGGATGCCCTGTCCCGCATGCGATTTACAGCCTGGATCGTGCTGTTAGGTTGAGTGATTGTTAAACACAGGATCCGCCCGATGACCGCAGCCTCTTCCCCGATCGCTAACCCCAACGATCTCGAGGCCTTCTGGATGCCGTTTACGGCAAACCGGGCCTTCAAGCAGCGGCCGCGCATGATCTCCCGGGCGGAGGGCATGTATTATTACACCCCCGAGGGCAAGCCGGTGATGGACGGCACGGCGGGTCTCTGGTGCTGCAATGCCGGCCACAAGCGCCGGCCGATCATCGAGGCGATCCAGGCCCAGGCCGAGGAACTGGATTTCGCCCCGAACTTCCAGTTCGGCCATCCCAAGGTCTTCGCGGCGGCCGCGCGCATCGCGGCGCTGGCCCCGGGCGATCTCGATCATGTCTTCTTCGCCGGCTCCGGCTCGGAAGCCGCCGACACGGCACTGAAGATCGCGATCGCCTACTGGAACGTCACCGGCAAGGGCTCCAAGACCCGCCTGATCGGGCGCGAGCGCGGCTATCACGGCGTCGGATTCGGCGGCATCTCGGTCGGCGGCATCGTCTCCAACCGCAAGTTCTTCGGCTCGCTGCTGGCGGGCGCCGACCACCTGCCCGCGACCTATGACCGCGAGAAGCAGCGCTTCACCAAGGGCGAGCCGGAGTATGGCGCGCATTTCGCCGACGAACTGGAGCGGATCGTCACGCTGCACGACGCCTCGACCATCGCGGCCGTGATGGTCGAGCCGATGGCGGGCTCGACCGGCGTGCTGCCGCCGCCCAAGGGCTATCTCCAGCGCCTGCGCGAGATCTGCACGAAGCACGGCATTCTGCTGATCTTCGACGAGGTCATCTCCGGCTTCGGGCGGCTCGGCTTCGCCTTCGCGGCCGAGCGCTACGGCGTCGTCCCCGATATGATCACCTTCGCCAAGGGCGTGACCTCGGGCACCGTGCCGATGGGCGGCGTGATCGTGCGCAAGCCGATCTTCGACGCCTTCATGAACGGCCCGGACAACGCGATCGAGCTGTTCCACGGCTACACCTATTCGGGTCACCCGCTGGCGGCGGCGGCCTCGCTGGCGACGCTCGACATCTATCGCGACGAGGGGCTGTTCGAGCGGGCGAAGACTCTGGAGCCGCTCTGGGCCGATGCCATCATGGAGCTGAAGGAAGAGCCCAACGTGCTGGACATCCGCACGCTCGGGCTCGTCGCCGGCATCGACCTCGCCTCGCGGCCGGAGGGCGTCGGCAAGCGCGCCTATGCCGCGATGGAGCATGCGTTCCATGAGGAGGGCCTGATGATCCGCGTCACCGGCGACACCATCGCCCTGACCCCGCCACTGATCGTGACCGAAGACCAGATCGGCGAGATCGTCGAGAAGACGAGGCGCGTGATCAGGGCCGTGGCGGGGTAAGCCAGCGTCAGCACCCTCGCGCTGTCACGTCATGGTCGGGCTTGTCCCGACCATCCACGTCTTCCGTCGGCAAGACCTGTGTTCAAAACGTGGATGCTCGGTACAGGGCCGAGCATGACGCGCAAGGCGTGGTGTCCGTTAGGCTGCCCTACCCCCGCCCCAGTTTCCCATACCGCGCGATCACCCGCTCGCGCTTCAGCCGCGAGAGGCGCTGGAGCCAGAAGATGCCGTCGAGCTGGTCGATCTCGTGCTGGTGGCAGGTGGCGAGGAAGCCTTCGGCCTGCGCCTCATGGGCGGTGCCGTCGAGATCGCGCCAACCCACGCGGATTTTCGCGGGCCGCTCGACCTCTTCGGTAACGCCCGGCATCGAGACGCTGCCTTCGGTGGCGCGGCTCGTCTCCGTCGAGGCCCAGAGGATCTGCGGATTGGCGTAGGTCCGCACCTCGCCGGGCGTCAGCTCCAGCACGACGACCCGCAGTGGCACGCCTATATGAGGCGCGGTGATGCCGACGCCGGGCGCGGCGCGCATCGTCTCCAGCAGATCGGCGGCGAGCTGCCGCAGCTCGCTGTCGAAGCGCTCGACCGGCTCCGCGACCGCGCGCAGGCGCGGATCGGGGAAGCGGAGGATCGGCCGGATCGCCAAGGCCGCCTCAGGCGGCGACTTTGGCCGCCGCTGCGCCGTAATAGCTCTCGCCGGTCTTGGCCATGCGCTTGAGCTGCCGGTTGGGCCTGAAGCGCTCGCCATGCTTCTTCGCCAGGCTCTCGCAGAGCTTCACGAAGGCGGCCGCACCCATATTGTCGATGAAGGAGAGCGTGCCGCCCGAATAGGGCGCGAAGCCGAAGCCGATGATCGAGCCGACATCGGCCTCGCGCGGATCGGTGACGACGCCCTCCTCATAGGTGCGGGCCGCCTCCAGCGCCTGCGTGACCAGAAGGCGGTGCTGCAGCTCCTGCATGTCGACCTGTTCCGGCGCCAGACGCTTGCCGACCAGATCGGCCAGCCCCGGCCAGAGGCGCTTGGGCCCGGCTTCCGGATAGTCGTAGAAGCCCTTGCGGTTCTTGCGGCCGAGACGTCCGTTCTTCTCGACCATGTCGGAGAGCAGCTTCTCCTGCGCTGGATCGACGGCGCCCTCGCCGAGCTGGGCCTTCGTCGCCTTCAGCACCTTGAAGGCGAGATCGACCGCGACCTCGTCATTGAGCGAGAGCGGGCCGACCGGCATGCCGGCCTGCTTGCCGGCCGCCTCGATCATCGCGGGCGGCACGCCCTCCATCAGCATGAGATGGCCTTCGCGCAGATAATTGCCGACGCAGCGATTGGCGTAGAAGCCGCGCGTGTCGTTGACGACGATCGGCGTCTTCTTGATGGCGCGGACGAAGTCGAGCGCCATGGCGAGCGCCTTCTTGCCGGTCTTTTTGGCCATGATGACCTCGACCAGCAGCATCTTCTCGACCGGCGAGAAGAAATGGATGCCGATGAAGTTCTGCGGCCGCAGGGAGTGCGACGCGAGACCGGTAATGGGCAAAGTGGAGGTGTTGGAGCCGAAGATGGTCTTCGGCCCGACGGCGGCTTCGACCTTGGCGATGACCTCGGCCTTGACCTTGGGATCCTCGAAGACGGCCTCGACGACGAGGTCGCAGCCCTTCAGCGCCGCGTAATCGGCGGTCGCGGTGATGCGGGAGAGCAGCGCGTCGCGGTCGGCGGTCTTGGCGCGGCCCTTCATGATCTGGTCGGAGACCAGCTTGTGCGAATAGGCCTTGCCCTTGTCGGCCGCCTCCTGGTCGCGGTCGACCAGCACGACCTCAAGGCCGGCCTGGGCCGTGACATAGGCGATGCCGGCGCCCATGAAGCCGGCGCCGACGACGCCGACCTTCTTCAGCTTGCTCGGCGGGAGATCGGCCGGGCGGCGCGCGCCCTTGTTGAGCTCCTGCATCGAGACGAAGAGCGAGCGGATCATCGAGGCCGCCTCCTTCGTCCGCAGGATCTTGGCGAAGTAGCGGCTCTCGACCTTCAGCCCGAGATCGATCGGCAACTGCAGGCCCTCATAAACCGCGGAGAGGATGGCGCGGGCGGCCGGGTAGTTGTCGTTGGTCTCGCGGCGATAGATCGCGTTGGCGGGCGGCCAGATCTGCATGCCGGCCGGCGAATAAACCTTGTTGGAGGGCAGCTTGAACTTCGGATCGTCCCAAGGCGCCTTCGCCTGCGGGTTGGCCTTGAGCCACTCCTTGGCGTTGGCCACGAGCTGATCGCGCGGGACGACGGCATGAACCAGGCCGGTGTTGCGGGCCGGCAGCGCCTTCACCTGCTCGCCCTTGAACATCATCTGCAGGGCGTCGCCGGTCTGCATCAGCCGGGCGACACGCTGGGTGCCGCCGGCGCCGGGGAAGAGCCCGACCTTGATCTCCGGCAGACCGACGCGGGTCGAGGCATCGTCGGAGACGACGCGATACTGGCAGGCGAGCGCGAGTTCGAAGGCGCCGCCGAGGCAGACGCCGTGAATCGCGGCGGCGAAGGGTTTCCCGCAGGTCTCGAGCTTGCGGTAGAGCAGCGAGAGCTTGCGGCTCTCGTCGAAGAAGGACTGCATCGCGACGGGCTCGCCCTTCTCCTTGGCGAGACGGATGTAGAGGTCGCGCAGGCCCTGCAGCATGGTCAGGTCGGCGCCGCCGGAGAAGGCCTCCTTGCCGGAGGTGATGACGCAGCCCTTGATCGCCTCGGTCGAGGCAACCGTGTCGATGATCTGGTCGATCTCGGCCATCAGCTCGGGCGTGATGACGTTCATCGAGCGGCCCGGCATGTCCCAGGTCGCGGTGGCGATGCCGTCGGAATCGGTCTCGAAGCGGAAATTGGTGAGGTTCATGGCGGCTCTCCTCAAACCCGTTCGATAATGGTGGCGACGCCCATGCCGGCGGCGACGCAGAGCGTCACCAGAGCGGTGTTCTTGTCCGTGCGCTCCAGCTCGTCGAGCACGGTGCCCAGGATCATCGCCCCTGTCGCGCCGAGGGGGTGGCCCATGGCGATGGCGCCGCCATTCACGTTCAGGATGGCATCGTCGATGTCGAAGGCCTGCTGGAAGCGCAGCACGACCGAGGAGAAGGCCTCGTTCAGCTCGAAGAGGTCGATGTCCTTCGTCGTCATGCCGGCCTTGCGCAGCACGAGCTCGGTGACGTCGACCGGGCCGGTCAGCATCAACGCGAGGTCCGAGCCGATGGTGGCGAAGGCGCGGATGCGAGCGCGGGGCTTCAGGCCGGCCGCCTTGCCGCCCTTCTTCGAGCCGACGAGCACAGCGGCGGCGCCATCGACGATGCCCGAGGAGTTGCCGGCGTGGTGGACGTGGTTGACGAACTCGACATCCGGGTGCGCCGCGGTCGCGACCGCGTCGAAGCCGCCCATCTCGCCCATCTGGACGAAGGAGGCCTTCAGCGCGGCGAGCGCCTGCATGTCGGTGCCGGGGCGGATCGTCTCGTCGCGGGCGAGGATGGTCAGCCCGTTGACGTCGGTGACCGGCACGACCGAATTCGCGAAGCGCCCGGCCTCCCAGGCGGCGTGGGCGCGCTTGTGCGAGCGCACGGCATAGGCGTCGACATCGTCACGCGAGAAGCCGTATTTCGTCGCGATCAGATCGGCCGAGATGCCCTGCGGCATGAAGTAGGTGTCGATGGCGACCGAGGGGTCGACCGCGATGCCGAAGCCCGAGGCGCCCATGCCGACGCGGCTCATGCTCTCGACGCCGCCGCCGATCGCCAGTTCCTTCTGGCCCGACATCACCTGTGCCGCAGCGAGGTTCACCGCATCCAGCCCCGAGGCGCAGAAGCGGTTGATTTGGATGCCCGGCACCTCCTTGCCGTAGCCGGCCTTGAGCGCGACCGTGCGGGCGATGTCGGCGCCGGCCTCGCCGACGGGATCGACGCAGCCGAAGACCACGTCCTCGACGAGCTTGGTGTCGAGCTCGTTGCGGTCGCGGAGCGCGCGCAGCGTCGTCGTGCCGAGCTCGATCGCGGTGACCTCGTGCAGCGAGCCGTCGGCCTTGCCCTTGCCGCGCGGCGTGCGGACATGGTCGTAGATGAATGCGTCTGCCATCAGGGGCCTCCCGGGCTGGCCGCAGCGAGGCGGCTCGTTCTCGTGCCGGACGTCATGGTCGGACTTGACCCGACCATCTCGTCATCCAGCGGGGTGTGCAAGGTCTTCGAGAGATGGTCGGGCCAAGCCCGACCATGACGCGCGATGCTCAGAACTGCTCGGCGCTCAGCGCCATCGTCGCATCGGCGCCGCTGGTGATCCGCGCCAGATGCGCCGCCGTCTCGGGCATGCTGCGCTCCATGAAGAAGCGGGCTGTGACGAGCTTGGTGTTCATGCGCTCGGTCGCGCCATTGGCGCCGGCCTTGAGCTTGTCCTGCGCGACCTTGGCCATCTTGGCCCACATGTAGCCGAGCGAGACGAGGCCGAGCAGGTGCATGTAGTCGGTCGCGCCGGCGCCGGCATTGTCCGGCTTGGCGAGCGCGTTGTTCATGAACCACATCGTCGCCTGCTGGAGATGGCCGAGCGAGGCGGCGAGCGGCGCGAGCAGGGGCTTCAGCGCCTCGTCCTCGCCGTTCTCCTTCAGGAAGCCGCCGACCTCGTTGAAGAAGGCCATGATGGCGCGGCCGCCGTCGCGGCCGAGCTTGCGGCCGACGAGGTCCATCGCCTGCACGCCATTGGCGCCCTCGTAGATCATGGCGATGCGGGCATCGCGGACGAACTGCTCCATGCCCCATTCGGCGATGTAGCCATGGCCGCCGAACATCTGCTGGGCCTTCACCGTGTTGTCGAAGCCGACATCGGTGAGCACGCCCTTCAGCACCGGGGTCATCAGGCCGAGTTGGTCGTCGGCGGCCTGCCGCTCGGCGGCGTCGCCCGAACGGTGGGCGATGTCCGATTTCAGCGCGTTCCAGAGCACGAAGGCGCGCGCCGCCTCGTTGAAGGCCTTGATCGACATCAGCGTGCGGCGGACGTCGGGGTGGACGATGATCGGGTCGGCGGCCTTGTCGGGATTCTTGGCGCCGGTCAGCGAGCGGCCCTGGATACGGTCCTTCGCATAGGCGACGGCGTTCTGATAGGCGACCTCGGACTGTGCCAGGCCCTGGATCGCGACGCCGAGACGCGCCTCGTTCATCATCACGAACATGGCGTTGAGGCCCTTGTTCTCGGCCCCGACGAGCCAGCCCTTCGCCCCGTCATAGTTCATGACGCAGGTGGCGTTGCCGTGAATGCCCATCTTGTGCTCGATCGAGCCGCAGGACACGCCATTGTTGGCACCGACCGAGCCGTCCGGGCCGATCTGGTTGCGCGGCACCACGAAGAGCGAGATGCCCTTGGTGCCGGCGGGCGCACCCTCGATGCGGGCGAGCACGAGGTGGATGATGTTCTCGGTGATGTCCTGCTCGCCGGCCGAGATGAAGATCTTGGTGCCGGTGATGGCGTAGGAGCCGTCGCCGTTGGGGACCGCCTTGGTCTTGATCAGGCCGAGATCGGTGCCGCAATGCGGCTCGGTCAGGTTCATCGTGCCCGACCACACGCCCTCGATCATCTTCGGCAGATAGGTGCGCTTCTGCTCGTCCGAGCCGTGGACGTTGAGCGCCGCGATCGCGCCCATGGTCAGGCCCGGATACATGGCGAACGCCATGTTCGCCGAAGAGGCGAACTCGTTCATGACGGCGCCCAGCGTGTAGGGCAGGCCCTGGCCGCCATACTCCGGATCCATGGCGAGGCCGATCCAGCCGCCCTGGGCATAGGCCTCGTGAGCGGCCTTGAAGCCCTTCGGCGTGGTGACGCGGCCGTCGGTGTGGCGGGTGCAGCCCTCCTGGTCGCCGGAATGGTTCAGCGGCTGGAGCACCTCCTCGCAGAGCTTGGCGCCCTCGCCGAGGACCGCCTCGACGACGTCGGGCGTCGCATCGGCGAAGCCCGGCAGGTTGTTGTAGCGCTCGATGGCGAAGACGTCGTTCAGCAGAAACAGGGTGTCTTCGACGGGTGCCTTGTAGACCGGCATGGCGTTCCTCCCTCGCGTCGGCCGGGCGTCTGCGACAGCGACGCTCCGTGATAGTTCACATCTAAACTATCTAGCTACGCTTGGCAAGGAAGCTCGCGCGTTCGTGCTCGCAGGACAAAGGCGGGAGGCCCGGAAAGACGAACGCCCCGGCCGCTGGCCGGGGCGTCGATGACGGGTATCGCTGTTCACAACATCCGGCGGGCGGAGCCGACCGGCGTCGCAAGGCCCAGGGCGGAGCTCAAGCCTTGGCGAAGCGGGCAGCGGACGCTTCCAGCTCGGCGATGGCGTCGTCGATCTCGGATCGCTGAGTCCGCAGCAGCTCGAGCTGCTCGAGGACCTGCTCGCGGCTGAGCTGGAGGCCGCCGACGGAGGCGGCGCCACCCTCGGCGCCCTTCTTGTCCTCATTGGCCAGCATGGCGCGGATCTCGACCAGCGTGAAACCAAGCTGCTTGCCCTTCAGGATCAGGGCGAGGCGGGCGCGATCGCGGCTGGAATAGATGCGCGTCATGCCCGAGCGGGCCGGCGCGATCAGACCGCGTGATTCGTAGAAGCGCAGCGTGCGCAGCGTTACGCCGAAATCGCGGGCGAGATCGCTGATGGTGAAGCCGCCGGAAGCATCGGCGTCGTTCTGAGCGGGATCGGCACGGCCGTTATCGATCGAGGCGGCCGCCAGAGCGGAGCTTTGGCGAGACATCGGGTTCAATCCTTGAATGCGGAAAATAGGTCGCCATGAGAATCAGGCGATCTTGGGATGGCCCCTTCTACGACAAACCCTCTCCTAGCGTCAGGTAATGTGACCCTTACCTGAGGTAAGTTACCGTTAGCCGAAGCCCGGGGCCGGCTTGCGTCCCCTGCCGTTCGGGAAAAATTAACCCTTGGGGTCGGAATCTTAACCCGCTGTTTACCACGTCGACCAAAAGCTCGCGCTTGCAGATCGGCGTCCTGCCTGTGGCAACCTATTCTTCAGGTGTCGACGATCCGCAGGAAGCCGCGGCGTTCAGGGGCCTGCGTCTTCCGGTCTGGTTCGGAAGCCCCGAAGGCGAGCGTCAACATGGCCACCAGCCTGCCCTGGAGCGTCAAGGGCGTCGATCCCCGCACGCGCGATGCCGCCAAGGCCGCCGCTCGGCGCGCCGGAATGACGCTGGGCGAATGGCTGGACCACAAGCTGCGCGAGGAAGCCGCACCCGAGCCGGCCCCGCCACCGGAGCAGCTCGACATCGCCGCCCTCTCCGAACGCCTGGCGCGGCTCTCCCAGGGCCAGATGGATACCGCGCCGCAACCGGCCGCCCCGATCTCCCGAGACGACCCGTCCCGTCGGGACATCGACACGGTCCTCGCCCAGGCGGCGCAGATCGAAAAGCTGACCCGCGAATCGAGCGCCAAGACCGCCGGCGCTCTGGATTCGATCGCCCGTTGGATCGAGACCGCCGAGCAGCGGATGAGCTCGGGCGAGCGCGCTGCCGCCGAGCGTCAGGACCGCGCGACCAGCGTCATCGCCGATGCGATCAAGACCATGGGCGAGCGCCTCGCCGAGATCGAGCGCCGCACGGTCGAGGCCGCGCGTACGCCGGCCCGCAGCGAAGCGGCCCCGCGTCTGGCCTTCAGCCGTGACGGCCTCGCCGCCGCCGTCACTGACATCCGCACCCGCCAGCGCGTGCTGGACGAGGAAGACGGCTCCGCTCTTCGCGCCCCCTCCGCCGCAGCGGAAAGCCGCATCTCCGCCCTGCGGCAGGATCTCCGCGACCTCAGCGCCCGCATTGCGCCGGCGGCAGCCCGCACGGAACGCCCGTTGGCACCGGTCCGCCCGGCCCCGCCCGCCCGCGACCCACAGATCGACCAGATCGAAGGCCGGATCGCGGAGCTCGGCGCCAAGCTCGACCGGCTCGACACGCGCGACCGGCTCGAGCCCATCCTGAAGCCGCTGGCGCGGATCGAATCCGAGGTCGCGCGACTGGCGCATGACCGTTCCGGCGAGAGCTTCCAGCGCTTCGAGCTCGAGATCGCCCATCTCGCTGCCAAGGTCGATGCGCTGACGGCGCGCGGCGGCGACCGCACGATGCTGGTGCCGCTCCAGCGCGACATTGCCGAGCTGCGCGACATTCTGGCCAGCAGCGGCAACGAGGCGCGGCTGGGCGAGCTGTCGCAGCAGGTCGGAGCGCTTTCGCTCGAAATCGGCCGGATGCGCGACAGCCGACCGGACGGTCGCGAGTTGCACGGCCTGACGGCGGCCATCGACGACATCCGCGACGCCATTCTCTCCGACCGCAGCCAGTCCCGTCTCCAGGATCTCGAGCCTCTGGCGGCGCTATCCCGGCAGATCGAGACGCTGGCCGGAAAGCTCGACACGCGCTCCGACCGCCAGATCGAGGACCGGATCGACGCGCTGCAGGCCCGGATCGAGCAGCTGGCCGAGAAGGGCCCCACTGCTGTCACGCGCCAGATCGAGGCGCTGGCCGGGCGCATCGAAAATCTCGCAGCCTCCAGCAGTCTTGCGCATCTCGTCAGCGACGGCCAGCCGGTCCAGGTCACCCAGGTCGACCTGCGCCCGGTCGAGGAGATGCTGCGCAATCTCGCCGAGAAGATCGACGAGGCCGGGCGTCCCGGCGCCGACACCGGCGCCTTCGATGCGCTGGAGCGCCAGATCTCCGGCCTCGCGCAGCGCCTCGACGCCGCTGCTGCGACGCGTTCGGCCGAGACCGGCATGGAGCGCACGCTGCAGGATCTCGTGCTGCATCTTCGCTCGCTGCGCGAGGAAACCACGGAAGCCGCCGAACGCGCCGCCCGCGCCGCTATGTCGGACCATCTCGGCAAGGCGCCGCAGGCCAGCGGCCTGTCGGAGCTGAGCACGCTGCTCTCAGGCCTGCACGCGACGCAAGCCTCGACCGGCCGCGAGACGCAGGACGCCATCGGCGCGGTCCACCAGACGCTCGAGACCATCATCTCCCGGCTCTCCAGCCTCGAGGCGGAGCTGGTCGCGGACCGGCAGGCCGCCGCGGCCGCACCCGCGCAATCGCCGATGCCGCCGCGCGTGGCCGCGGCCGGGCGCGCCGCCGCCAAACCCCCGGCCGCCCCCGCCGGCATCAGCCTGGCGCTGGAGGACCGCATCGCTGCGCCCGAGCGCGCCCCCGCCGCCAAGGCCGAACCGGCCGCCGCCGCGACGGCACAGCTCAATGCGGCGCTGGACGTGCCGCTCGAGCCCGGCTCCGGACGGCCGCGGGCCGAGGCGCCGGCCGGCGCGACTGCCGACGCACAGTCGATTCGCCAGAACCTGATCGCCGCAGCGAGGCGCTCCGCCAAGGCAGCGACGGAGGCCGCCGCCACCGCGCCGGCGGCTGCCCCGGAGACGGCGAAGGGCGGCAACCGCATCAAGGAGATGCTGGAGAAGCGCAAGCGCCCGCTCCTGCTCGGTCTCGCCGCGCTGGTGCTGGCGCTCGGCACCGCGCATCTCGTCAGCGGCGCGCTGAAGGGTCCGCGCACCGCCGCGACCGGCGAAGCCGTCCAGAGCCCGATCGCGCCGCGCGAGGAGGCCCCGGCCCTGCCTCCGCCGGCAAAGGACCAGTCTTCCGCGCTGCAGCCCGGCACCGCCGCGCCGCAGGCGAGCACCCTGGCCGCGATCCCCGCCGGTGCTCCCCCCGCCGCCGAGGTCACCGGCTCGACCACGCAGCCCCCGGCTCCGCCGCTGGCGGCCCCCGTCGCCGCTCCGCCGGCGGCGAATGCCGAGGCGGTGCAGCCCGTGACCGGCCTGGGCGAGTTGCCCCCCGGACTGGGCGGGCCGGGGCTGCGCAAGGCAGCGCTCGATGGCGACGCCCGCGCCGTCTACGAACTCGCCAGCCGCGCCGCCGACGGCCCGGCCGCCACGCGCGATCCGAAGCTCGCCATGCGACTGTTCGAGCGCGCCGCCGTAGCCGGTCTTGCCCCGGCGCAGTTCCGCCTCGGCAACATGTTCGAGAAGGGCATCGGCACAGCGCGCGACCTGTCGCTGGCCCGCGTCTGGTACACGCGCGCCGCCGAGCGCGGCAACGCCAAGGCGATGCACAATCTTGCCGTGCTCCATGCCGAGGGCGTCTCGGGCAAGCCGGATTATGCCTCGGCCACGGACTGGTTCCGCCGCGCGGCCGAGCACGGCGTGCGCGACAGCCAGTACAACCTTGCCGTCCTGCTCGGCCGCGGGCTCGGCGCGCCGACCGACCTCGCCCAGTCCTATCTCTGGTTCGCGGTCGCGGCCAGCCAGGGCGACGACGACGCGACGCGCAAGCGCGACGAGGTCGCCCAGCGCCTGAGCCCGACCGATCTCGCCGCCGCCAAGGCCGAGGCCGCCGCCTGGAAGCCGCGCCAGGCCAGCGCCGCCGCCAACGAGGTGACGCCGCCCGCGCGCGGCTGGGAAGCCGCGCCGACCGCCACGGCGCCGAAGCCGGCCAAGCCCGCCCGCATCTGAGCTCGAGGCGAGCGGCCGGAGGAGCCCACAGGGCGGAACCGTCATGGTTTCGACGCGTTGGCGCGCCATCAGGACGAGGCCGGCTTTCGCCCGCGTCGTCCTCGCCGCATCGGAAACTCCCCTTAACCGGATCGGTGCAGAGTGAGTCCCGGCGGGCGGGGCCGCCAGCAGACGCCCGCGTCGCGTGAGGAGCCGAGGTGCAGATCTATCTCCCGATCGCCGAGCTGCCGATCAGCATCCTCACGGTGCTGGGGCTCAGCGGCGCGGTCGGCTTCGTCTCCGGGCTGTTCGGTGTCGGCGGCGGCTTCCTGCTGACACCGCTGCTGATCTTCCTCGACATTCCTCCCGCGGTCGCAGTCGCCACCGTCGCGGCCCAGGTCGCCGGCTCCTCGACGACCGGCGTGCTGACCTATTGGCGGCGGCGCGCTCTGGATCTGAAGCTCGGCAGCATCCTGGTCGCGGGCGGTATCCTCGGCACGCTGCTCGGCGTGCTGTTCTTCAACTCGATGCGGCGCCTCGGCCAGCTCGAGCTGGTGATCACCCTGTCCTATGTGACGCTGTTCACGATCATCGGCGGGCTGATGCTCTATGACGCGCTGCGCGCCATGTTGCGTGTCCGCGCCGGCAAGCCGGCGCGGCTGAAGCGACGGGCCGGTACCCATCCCTGGTGGATGGGGCTGCCGCTGCGGATGCGCTTTCCGGATTCGCAGCTCTATTGCAGCGTCATCCCGATCGCGACGCTCGCCATCGTGATCGGCTTCATCGGCGCGGTGCTGGGCGTCGGCGGCGGCTTCATTCTCGTCCCGGCTTTGATCTATTTCTTCCGCATCCCCACCGCGATCGTGGTCGGGACGTCGCTGTTCCAGATCCTGGTCACGATGACCGGCGCGACGCTGTTGCATGCGCTGACCAACCAGTCGGTCGACATCGTGCTGGCGATCCTGCTGCTGCTCGGCGGCGTGATCGGCGCACAGTTCGGCGGCCGGGCCGCGCGCAACCTCAACGTCGAATCCTTCCGTCTGCTGCTGGCCTTGCTGATCCTCTCGGTCGGGCTGCGCTTCGCCATCGAGCTGTTCATCCCGCCCAGCGAGCCGTTTTCCGTCGTGATCTCGGAGGGGACGCGATGAGAGCGCTGGCACGCCTCGCGGCGATCCTCGCCCTTCTCGCGGGCAGCCTCGGCTCGGCGCGCGCGGAGTCGCTGATCGCGGCGATGTCGAGCCACCAGATCCTGATCACGTCCAACTACACCGGCAGCCAGCTCACCGTCTTCGGCGTGGTCGAGCGCGACGGCCGCACCGTGGCGCGTGGCGACCCCTACGACATCGTCGTCACAGCGCGGGGGCCGCGGCGGATGCTGCTGGTGCGCGAGAAGGAGCGGCTCGGGCCGATCTGGATCAACCGCACACAGCGGCGCTTCCCCGACAGCTCGCTGTTCCTGACGGTCGCCAGCAACCGGCCGCTGAGCGAGATCATGAGCCCTGAGACGGCGCGGCGCGAGCGTGTGGGGCTCGAAAACGCTCACCGGACGCGCGACGCCGCGCTCGACTTCGATACCACCACCGCCCGTTTCTCCGACGGGCTCCTGCGCATCCTGTCCGAGAAGGGGCTCTACTCGGCGGCTGAGCGGGGCGTGACCTTTCTCTCCAGCACGGTGTTCAGCGCGCCGATCGAGGTGCCGGCGACGGCGCCGACGGGATCCTACGAGATCGAGATCGTGCTCTATGCCGGGGGCGTTCCCCTCGCCCGCCAGACCACCAATTTCGAGGTGGTGAAGAGCGGCATGGAGCAGCGCCTGGCTGCGGGCGCGCATGAACTGCCGCTGGTCTACGGACTCGTCACCGTGCTGATGGCGCTGCTGCTGGGCTGGCTCGCCAGCGTCGTCTTCCGGCGGGACTGAAAGCCCCTCAGCCGATCAGCAGCGCATAGGCGAGGAAGGGCACGATGGTTCCCTCCTCGATCCGCGTCATGTCCTCTTCGAGTTCGACCAGGCCGTCGGTGCGGGTGAGCGAGGTCAGCACGCCGGCTCCGTCCTGCGGGTGCTTACGAGCAATTTGGACGCCATCGGGGCCCGGCTCGAGCGAGACCCGGACATATTCGCGCCGCCCCTCCTTCTTGCGGTAGGCGAAGCCGAGCCGCACCGGCAAAGACAGGGGCGCGACAGGCGCCGTGCCGGCGAGCCGCGCGATCAGGACGCGGGCGACGAAAGCGAAGGTGACGAAGACCGCGACCGGGTTGCCGGGCAGGCCGATGAACGGAACCGTGCCGATGCGCCCCAGCGCGACGGGCCGGCCAGGCTTGATGCCAATGCGCCAGAAAGCGAGCTCGCCGACCTGCTCCAGCGCCGCCTTGACGTGATCCTCCTCGCCGGTCGAAACGCCGCCCGAGGTCAGGACAAGGTCGCAAGAGGCTGCCGCCTCGGCCAGGCGCTGCGCGAGGCCCGCGCGCTCGTCGCGCAGGATGCCGAGATCGACGACCTCCGCGCCGGCGCGCGTCACCATCGCCCGCAGCAGGGCGCGGTTGGCATCGTAGATCGCGGCCGGGGCCAACGGCTGTCCGGGTTCGGTGAGTTCATCGCCCGTCGAGAAGATGGCGACGCGCGGCCTCCGGCGCACCACCACCTCCGTGACGCCCAGCGCCGAGAGCAGTGCGAGATCCTGAGGGCGCAGGCGCTGGCCCGCCGCGGCGGCCAAGGCACCGCGGGCGATGTCCTCTCCGGCCGGTCGGGCATTGGCGCCCGGAGCGAGTCCCGCCGGGAGGAGCACCGCCCCGTCCTCGAGCACGACATCCTCCTGCATGAAGACGGTGTCGGCGCCCGGGGGCATCGGCGCGCCGGTGAAGACACGGATGGCAAGGCCCCGCGCAGTGAAACCGGCCGCGTCGGCACCCGCCGCGACGCGGCCGCCGAGGGGCAGGCGTGTCGTGCCGGAAGGCGCCAGATCGCCGGAGTGGACGGCATAGCCGTCGACGGCCGAGTTCGCGAAAGGCGGCAGATCGAGAGGAGCGAGAACGGTGTCCGCCAGCACGCGACCATCGGCCGCCGCCAACGGGACGGTTTCCGTTCCGCCCACCGGGGCGACAAGCGCCGCGACGCGCTCGCCCGCCTGTTCGAGGGTCATCAGGGCGCCAAAGGCCTCGTCGTCGCGGCTGAGTTGGGCCATGGCGGCGTCACTCCCTCCCGCTGCAGCGCACCAGCGCCTCGGCCAGCGGCAGGGCCTGTGCCAGCACGATCTCCGCCACGGCGGCGATGTCGTCGAGAGCGACAACCGGGCGTCCGGCGTCGGGAAAGGCGGTGTCGCTCGCGACCGCGACGATGCTGTCGTCGCCCGGATGCAGGGGCGGCTTGCCGTTGGCGGCGCGGTGGATCTCGATCTTGGCGTGGCGCTGGCGCTTGAAGCCCTCGACCACCACAAGGTCGACGGGCGACAGTCGCACCAGCAGGTCCGGCAGTTCAGCCTCGGCCTCTCCGCGCAGCTCCCGCATCAAGGCCCAGCGCCGCTCCGACGAGATCAACACCTCGCGCGCGCCGGCCTCGCGATGGGCGTGCGAATCCTTGCCCGGTGTATCGAGATCGAAAGCATGGTGGGCGTGCTTCAGCGTCGAGACGGAGACGCCGCGCCGCCCGAGTTCCGGGATCAGCCGGGTCAGCAGGGTGGTCTTCCCTGCACCGCTCCATCCCGCCAGGCCGATCACACGCATCGAAGAGCTTCACCCCAAAACGAAACCGGGCGCCGAAGCGCCCGGTCGTCATCGGTCAGCCGACCCTGCGGGTCAAGCGGATCATTCGGCCGGCTGGAGCCGGTTGTCGGCGCCGGCGCGGGCCTTCTGCATCTCTTCTTCCACCCAGAGCGAGTGATGCGCCTTGGCCCAGTTCAGGTCGACCTCGCCGGAGCCCATGGCATCGAAGGCACCCTCCATGCCGATCGAGCCGATATAGATGTGGCCCAGCATCAGCGCGATCATCAGCACCGAGACGATCCCGTGCACGACGTTCCAGAACTGGAGGTTGAGCACACCGCCCGCCGAGAAGGGGAAGAGCAGGTAGAAGCCGGACACGGAGAGGGCCGCGCCACCCAGGACCACGCTCCAGAACACGACCTTCTGGCCGGCATTGAAGCGCCGCGCCTCGGGATGACCCTTGCCGATGATGCCGCCGCCGGCCGCAAACCAGCGGATATCCATCGCGTTGGGGATGTTGTCCTTGATCCAGATGACGAACATCAGCGCGATGCCGAGCATGAAGGGCCATGCCAGGAAGTTGTGCGCCCATTTGGCGGCGATCGACAGGTTCGTGAAGGCCTGCGGCCCGATCAGGGGCAGAAGGACCAGTTTGCCGAAGGTGACGTTCAGGCCCGACAGGGCGAGAATGATGAAGCAGCCGGCGGTGAGCCAGTGGATGAAGCGCTCGAAGGCATTGAAGCGCGTGATCGTCTGCCCCGCCGGCCCTGCCTCGGTGCGGATGCGCCCGCGGATCAGGAAGAACGCCGCCAGGACCAGCAGGGTGCCGAGCACCGCGATCACCGCCGTCCGCAGCATGGTGCCCTGGTGGAAGGCGCGCCAGTCACGGCCCGCGGGCCGCTCCAGCGTCGCGGCCTTCTGGTCGGGGATGGAGATGCGGCCCTGGAGTTCGGCCTGGGGGTTGCCCTTGAGGGCATCGAGGAACTGGCGCTCGCGGACGGCGTCGGCCGTCGGATTGACCTGCTGGGCGCCGGCTGGAACGGCGAGAGCGACCGCGAAGGTCAGCAGCAGGCCGGTCACCAGCAGGCGGATATGGGCGCCGAAACGCATGGCTCTGTTCCCTTGCTCCGGCCCTCGTCGCGAGAGGCCGATCTGTCTGAAAGGGGCGCCCCGGCGAAGGGACCGGCAAGGCCGGCTTTCGGTCGAAGCACCTGTCGTGGCCCCTCTTCGCGGGGGCCTCTCTCCGTCTCCAGACGGGACGTCAGATGGCGATGGTTTCCTTGTAGGCCGTCTGCCAGCCCCAGGCGCCCGAGCCGTAACCGCGCTTCACCACCCGCTCCTTGTAGATCTGGGCGATGATCTCGCCGTCGCCGGCCAGCAGAGACTTGGTCGAGCACATCTCGGCGCAGAGCGGCAGCTTGCCCTCGGCGAGGCGGTTCGAGCCGTATTTCTGGAACTCGACCGGCGAGAGATCGGCCTCCGGACCGCCCGAGCAGAAGGTGCACTTGTCCATCTTGCCGCGCGAACCGAAGTTGCCGACCTTCGGATACTGCGGCGCGCCGAAGGGGCAGGCGTAGAAGCAGTAGCCGCAGCCGATGCAGAGGTCCTTGCTGTGCAGCACCACGGCGTCCGCCGTGGTGTAAAAGCAGTCGACCGGGCAGACCGCCGCGCAGGGCGCGTCGGTGCAGTGCATGCAGGCCATCGAGACCGAGCGCTCGCCGGGCTTGCCGTCATTGATGGTGACGACGCGCCGGCGGTTGATGCCCCAGGGCACCTCGTTCTCGTTCTTGCAGGCGGTGACGCAGGCGTTGCACTCGATGCAGCGATCCGCGTCGCAGAGGAATTTCATCCGGGCCATGGTTCAGTTCCCCCTTACGCCGCCGCAATCTGGCAGAGCGTGACCTTGCCTTCGTGCATCGCCGTCACCGGGTCGTAGCCATAGGTGGTGACGATGTTGACGGATTCGCCGAGTACGATCGGGTCCGTTCCCTTCGGATAGTTCCCGCGCTGGTCCTGCCCCTGGTAGAACCCGCCGAAGTGGAAGGGCATGAACGCGACGCCCTTGCCGACGCGCTCGGTGACCAGCGCCTTGACGCGGGCCTTCGAGTTGTTCTCCGGGCCCGACACCCAGACGAAGGCGCCGTCCTTGATGCCGCGCGCGGCCGCATCCGCCGGGTTGATCTCGACGAACATGTCCTGCTGCAGCTCGGCCAACCACTTGTTCGAGCGGGTTTCCTCGCCGCCGCCCTCGTACTCGACGAGACGGCCGGAGGTGAGGACGATCGGGAAGGATTTCGCGATGCCCTTCTCGACCGCCGCCTTCTGGACGGAGGTGTGGAGGTTGGGGATGCGGAGCGTACGCTCGTCCGGACGGGCCGGCCATTTCGCCACGAGGTCGACGCGGGGCGAGTAGATCGGCTCACGGTGAGTCGGCACCGGGTCAGGCAGGTTCCAGGCATTGGCCCGGGCCTTGCCGTTGCCGTAGGGCACGCAGCCATGCTTCAGCGCAACGCGCTGGATGCCGCCGGAGAGGTCGTTCGCCCAGCTCACCGCATCGATGTTGTTGCCACCGATCCAGGTGATGGTCTCGAGCTCCTTGGGCGTCAGATCGGCATCCCAGCCGAGCTTCTTGAGCACGCCCATGGTGAACTCGGGATAGCCGTCCTTGATCTCCGAGTTGAGGGAGTAGGAGCCGTTCTCCGCCAGCAGCGTGTCATTGACCTTGCTGCCGTCGGCGAGCGTGCGCTCGCGGGTGAGGCCGAAGCGGGGACGGAAGGTGCCGCCGCCGTTCCCCGCCTCGAGCGAGGTATTGTAGAGGATGTGGGTACCGGGATGCTTGAGCTCCGGCGTGCCCCAGCACGGCCAGGGCAGGCCGTAATAGTCGTTCTCGACGGGCGAGCCCTGGGCGCCGCGCAGGCTCACGAGATCGAACTTGTCCTGATGCTCCATGTGGAGCTTCAGGCGCTCCGGCGACTGGCCGGTGTAGCCGGTCGACCAGCCGCCGCGGTTGATCTCGCGCAGGATGGACTCAGGCGAGGGCTCGGGGCCGTACTTGCCCTGCACCATCTCGTAGTTCTTGTGCATCTGCTCGGCAAAGCCGAGCTTCTGCGCCAGCTTGTAGATGACGAAATAGTCGCTCGCGGCCTCGAAGATCGGCTCGACGACCTTTTCGCCCCACTGCACCGAACGGTTGGAGCAGGTGCGCGAGCCCGAGCATTCGAACTGCGTGCCGATCGGCAGCAGATAGGTGCCGTTCTTGCGCCCGCCGAGCGAGACGAAGTTCGTCGGGTGCGGGTCGGCGACCACGAGGAGTTCGAGCTTCTCGAGCCCCTTCACCGCGTCGGGCATGCGGGGAATCGTGTTGCCGCCATGGCCCATGACGAACATGGCCTTGAGGTTGTCCATCTGATCGACCTGCTCGGCCGGCAGATTGGCCGCATCGAACCAGCGGGTCGAGGTGTGGCCAGAGGTCTCCATATTGGCCTTGCGCGTCCGCGCCGGCCGGCCGCCCTTGGCCGGAACCTCGTCGAAGCGGGTGACGAAGTAGTCGTAGGGCACGTCCCAGACGCGCGCCCAGTGGCGCCAGGCGCCCTCGACCAGCCCGTAGTAGCAAGGCAGGTTCGAGATATCGAGGCCGAAGTCGGTCGCGCCCTGCACGTTGCAGTGGCCGCGGAAGATGTTGGCGCCATTACCCATGCCGCCAACGTTGCCGGTGGCGAGGAGCAGGTTGCAGATGGCACGGACGTTGGCGGTGCCGACCGAGTGCTGGGTCACGCCCATGCACCAGATGAAGGTGGCGGGCTTGACCTTGGCAAAGGTTTCGGCGGCACGCTTGAGCTGCGCCTCAGGCACGCCGGTGATGTCCTCGACCGTCTTGGGGTCGTATTTCTCGACCTCCTTGCGGACGTCATCCATGCCGTGCACGCGGGCGGCGAGGAATTCCTTATCTTCCCAGCCGTTCTTGAAGATGTGCCACATCATGCCCCAGATCACCGCGATATCGGTGCCCGAGCGGATGCGGATGTAGTCCGTCGCATGGGCCGCGGTGCGGGTCAGACGCGGATCGAAGACGATGACGTTGGCGCGGTTCTGCTCCTTGCCGACGAGGATGTGCTGCATCGAGACCGGATGCGCCTCGGCCGCGTTCGACCCCATGAACATGATCGTCTTGGAGTTGCGGATGTCGTTGTAGGAGTTCGTCATCGCGCCGTAGCCCCAGGTGTTGGCAACACCCGCGACCGTGGTGGAGTGACAGATGCGCGCCTGGTGGTCGACGTTGTTCGTGCCCCAGAAGGCGGCGAACTTACGGAACAGATAGGCGCCCTCGTTCGAGAACTTGGCCGAGCCGAGCAGATAGACGGAGTCGGCGCCGGACTTGGCCCGGATCTCCATCATCTTGTCGCCGATCTCATTGATCGCGACGTCCCAGGAGATGCGCTGCCACTGGCCGTTGACCAGCTTCATCGGATACTTGATGCGGCGGTCGCCATGGACCAGTTCGCGCACGGACGCGCCCTTGGCGCAGTGCGAGCCGCGGTTGATCGGGCTCTCCCAGGCCGGCTCCTGGCCGACCCAGACGCCGTTGGCGACCTCGGCCTTGACGGTGCAGCCCACCGAGCAGTGCGTGCAGATGTTCTTGACGACCTTGGTGCCGGTCGCCGGGCCGAGGCCGGCGGCCTCGGCCTTGCGGACGGACCCGATCTGAAGGGCGCCGGCGGCGGCGATGCCGCCCGCGACGAGACCCGAACGGCGCAGGAAGGCGCGGCGGTCCATGACGCCGGACGACAGGCCGGCGATCGCGGACTGGAGCCGGCCGCGCTGGACGTCGGCGGATTTACGCTTGATCAGCATGGTGCGGCGCCTCTCAGTAACGGTTGACGCGGTAGAAGTCCTTGACGTGCTCCGACTCGCGGTAGCGCGCCTTGGTCTCCTCCTTGCCCGGATCGACGGCCGCGGCCGGCGTCACCATCGCCGGCGTCGCCGCCAGCGTGGCACCCGCGCCCAGCGCCTTGAAGAAGCTGCGGCGATCGACGGCCGGTTTTCCGGTTTCTTTGCTGTTCGACATCGTCGTCTCCCACGCGTCGGGTTGAGCGTTTTGTGTGTTGCCGGTCATGCGGGCAGCCCCGCAGCCTGCGTTTCGATGGACAGGAACAGGCTGCCGAGCCGCCCCACCGCCTTGTAGAATTTCGCGGCCTTCGCGATCTCGAGATCGGCAAAGAAGCGCTCGCCCCAGGGCTGGATGTGCCGGGCGTAGAAGCGATCCGCGTCGATGCCGTCGGCGGCGACCTCGCCGCGCAGCAGCTTCGCCATGATGTCGAGCAGCACGGCGATGTGGTCTTCCGGCTCGCCCGCACGCGCATCGCGGGCCAGGCCGAGGGCGCCCATGTCCTCGCGCACCAGCGCCAGCGGGCGCTCATGCAGGAAGCCGGTCAGGTAATAGGACGCGTACGGGAGCAATTCTCCGCGGCCGACGCCGATGAAGAGTTCGAAGAACTCATCGCGCAGGCTTTCGGGCGTCGCCTCGTCGGCGGCTTCCGCCAAAGCGAGATGCGCCATGCCGAAGGGCGAGGCGTCGCCCTGCAGGCTGCGGAGGACCTCAAGCGTCTCGGTCGTCGGGGCCCGCCACAACAGAGCGCCGATCAGTTCGCACTCTTGCGCCCGCGCGGCATCGATCTCGTCGATCGGTTGCGTCAGCGTGATTTCGGAGTGGACTGGGGCTGTGGCCTCCGGCTGGGGATAGAGGTCGGGCCGCAGCTCGGTACGCGGAATGCCCGTCGTCGCCTCGACGGACAGCACACGGTCGGCCGGCACGCGCTTCCAGCTCGAGATCGCCGGCTGCGAAATGCCGAGACTGCGCGCCAGAGCCCGGACGCCGCCGACGCTTCCGATCGCTTTTTCCAGTGCCGGGTCGCGCATTTGACTCAGATCAATGTCCTTTGGGCGGGGCGGCTCGACAATTGGCCGCCCGAGTTGCCGTGATAACGGCAGGTTATTGCCCAAAAATAAAACGATTCCAATCTCTTTTCAGATTGGAATTGCGCCACCTCCACGCTTGCGCACACGCACGGAGACCGGCTCGCGCGGGGCCTCTTGCTGCATTGCAGCATCAAGATCTAATGGCGTCGAAGCGCGCGCCCGCGGCGGATTTGGGCGGTTTTCCGGACCTCCCGTGAGGCGCAGCGGGGCAGGCTCTTTGTCCGCAGACTCGCCTTCCCGCACCGCAGCATCGATGCTCTCCGCCTTGTCCTTAGACGAAAGGGGATGCGACATCCCGTCGCCGGGTGCCTCTTCGGTGACCAGGGTGGCTGCCGTTGGGGCAGGCTGCTCGCCGAAGATGCCGCGGACCAACTCGGCGATGTCGTCTGATTCCGTCAGCGGGCCATATCCCGGCGCCCCGCCAGGCGTGTTCCAGTCGAGCGCATAGTCGCGGGCGGGGTTCTCGAAATTGGCGATGGCCGGATCGTTCTCCCAGGCGCGCCGCATGGCGGCGAGCTTCCACGTCTCCGGCACGTTCTGCTTCAGCCACGAGGCCAGGTCGAAGTCCTTGTCGATCAGATCGAGCGACGGGGGCTCGATCATCTCGACCTCAGGCTCGGGCGCTTCGGTCGCGGCCGGCGCAGCGCTCTCGCTTGCCGGGGCGGCAGGGAGCGATGCCGGCTGCTCCTCAGGCTCACCCTCGCGCTTGCGGCGCGACCAGCGGCTGAGGAATCCCTCGTCTGACGGCGTGCGCGTGCTCATGCTGCGCCCCCGGGCCCGCTTTCGCGCCGACGCAGGCCCGGCTCGGACCGGGGTGCCGGCCCCTTGCGCGGGTCATGCTCGCTGCGCTTGCGCTTGATGAATTCGCGCTCGACATGGTGCGCCTCGAAGAAGGCGAGCACCGCCTCGGCGATGGCGAGCGGCATCGGCAGCGCCTCGACGATATCGCCGACATTCTCACAATAGACCTCGCCCTCGAAGGGGTCGGCGGTCACGCCGACGAACTCGATCTCGGGCTCTATTCCGGTCGGGCGGATCGCGACCCAGAGCTTGGCGCGGCCCGCCTGGAAATTCTCGCGGAAATGGGCGGTGTCGACCGAATGCAGCGTCAACGTCGCCGGGCCGAGATAGAATTGGCGACGGCCCCGCTCGTCCGGCAGCTCGGTCCAAGGCGCAAGCGGCGGCGGCTCCGGCAGCACGGCCAGCGGCGCCCAGGCGTGGTCCGCCCAGGGCGAGTCGATGGCGCGTCGTTCGACGACGATCCCGACCTCGATATGCTGCTGCGTCATCGCGGACTCCTCAGTTCGCCATTTCGCGCCGGGCGAGCGGCAGGCCGGCGACGAGGTTCTGCGGCTTCAGCCGCAGCAGATTGTCACCCGACATGGCCATGATGAGATAGATGGGCTTGCCCTTCGCCGCCGGCAGGACCGGGACGTCGGCGGGCAGCGTCAGGGTGAACAGGGCGAGCACGCGCGCCATCTCGGCCGCGGCGACGGTCTTCCCCTGCCAGAGCGCATTGCCGACGGCGGTGGCCTCTGCGTCGAGCCCGACGAACCAGCGCCAGTCCGCATCCGTCACCGTCTCCAGCGGTTCGATGGCGACGTCGAAACCATGGATCTGGCGGATCCAGTGGCGCAAGGCCTGGCCAAGCGCCGCCCGGCCGGACGGCGACCCGCCGAGATCCAGCACCATGTCGAACCCGTCCGAGCGCTGCCAATAACGATCGGCATTCGCCGGCTTGAGGATGTCGAGTTCGGTCGCCGCCGGTCCGCCCAGCATCGCGAGCAGCGGCGAGGCGTGCCGGTCGGCCTCGTGGCCCTCGATCATCTCGGCATCGGCGAGCAGGATCGTATTTTCGTGGAACGTCACGCGCTGCGGGCGGAACAGGCATTCGGCCGCGCGGGTGACGAAGGGATCGTCAGCCTCGTCGAGCGCCGCGCGCATGATGACGTGAACCAGCTGGTCGAGGAAGAGCGGCGGGATCCCGCTCACGCCCTCGCGGATGATGCCGGCATAGGCCGCCTCGAGCGTCGGTGCGGCCAGCAGCCGGTCGCGCCAGCCGAGCATGAAGCGCCAGTTCTCGCGTGCGTCCTCGTCGGCGATGGCCGCAATCGCGCTCGCCGGCACCTCCGCCTGAGGCGTCTCCATCAGCCTTGCATGCAGCGCACGCTCGGCCTCGCAGGCCTCCGCCGGCGGCAGCAGTTCCGGCCGGGCGAGATAGGCCTTGATGAAGTCGTCGGTCACGCGCAGCCCGCCGCCGGGTTCGCGGTCCAGCAGGAGATGGCCGGAGCTGGCCCAGAAATGCGTCATGTCAGCCTGGTCTTTTCGAGATTGAGGAGGTCGACATGCTCGACCGGCCCGTCCTCCTCGCCCGCCACCTCGAGGAATTCGAAGGCGCGGAAGCCTTCGCTCTGGCTGGCATCGCGCGGCGTCAGGGTGCGGAAGCGCTCGCGAATCTCGCCGTCTTCAATCGTCCGGTGCAAAGCGAGCAGGGTCTGAGGGGGATGATCGCAGAGGGTGGCGGCAAAAGCGACCTCCTCGGCGGCGGCCGCGCGCGCCGTCGCGAGATCGGGTGCGCCGAGCTTGTCGACGAGATGACCGGCGAGGCTTTCGACCGCCGCCTCGAGCTCGGGCTCGCTCGCCTCCGTCACCACGGCGAGCGTGCTCCAGCCGAAGCTCGCCACGCCGAGGAAGCCGGAGCGGAAGGCGGCCTTGCCCTTGGCGTCGAGCGCGGAGGGATCGGTGCCGCCGAACAGGAAGGACCCGGTCACGAGCCAGTCGCCCGGCTCGGCCGCCCTCCGGAAGACGAAGGTGTCGGACGGGTCGAGCCGGATGGCGCGAGGCAGCTTCAGCCCCTTCACAGCTTCGGCCCGCCGCTCTCGCGGTCCAGCCAGTCGACCCGGGCCAGCGCCTCGACCAGGCTGCGGCGCTCGGTACCGGCCTGGGTGGTCGCGACGAGATCGCCGTTGGGCTCGATGCCGTGGCGCGTGCCGACGACCTTGTCGAGCCGGTCGAGCCAGCGCAGCGCGGCAGCCTTGGGCCCGGCGCTCTGCCAGCGGGTGACGGCCAGCATGAGATGGCGGGCGAAGGCCTCGATCAGATCGACGGCGTCGATCTCCTCGAAGCCCTCCTCGGCCATCCCGACACCGACCTGCCCGATCGCGAAGGGCGTCATCGTGGTGGCCCGCAGCATGGCGCCGAAGACGACCCAATCCGGCACCTCATCCTCGCCGCAGTTCTGCGGCCAGGCGAGCCGGCCGCCGCCGATCAGGCCGAGATCGTAGATCAGCGCATCGGGCCAGCGGAACAGAATCGGCCGCTCGGGCGGGCTGTAGACCGCAAGCGCGTCGGCCAGCGCCGTCATCGCGAGGTAATGCGCCAGCCGCGCCTCGCGCAGCGGATTATCGGGTTCGAGCACGACGGCAAATTCGATGACGTCGAAGCGCCGGGTCCAGACCAGCGTCGCCGCGCCCGCCTCGGCCGCGATCGAACAGGCATGGGCGAAGGCGTCGCCCGATTCCCGCAGCGCCACCAGCGAGAATCCCGGCGGCAGGACCGGCTCGCGGCGCAGATCGTCCGTACGCAGGGCGCTGGCTGCCATGATCGGGCTTCCTCCGAGACTGCGACGAAACACGCCGGCTTCGTTTCTTTTGAACCGCTCCAATTCCATATAAGCATGGTTTATCGCAAGAGAGGCGACACAACGCCGCCGGCCCGAGGATCAAGCCCACCATGCCTGACACCACCCGCACGCTGATGGTGTGCTCGTGCGAGGACACCATGCCGCTCGATGCGGCGGCCATCGCACGCGGCTGCAAGGGCGCCGATATCCGCAGCGCGCGCCATCTCTGCCGGACGCAGACCGACCTCTTCACGCGCGCATTGGGCGAGAGCCAGGCCATCACCGTCGCCTGTACGCAGGAGGCACCGCTGTTCGAGGAGATTGCGGCCGATCTCGATTATGCGGGCGATCTCGTCTTCACCAATATCCGCGAGACGGGCGGCTGGTCGCGCGAGGCCAAGGCGGCCGGGCCGAAAATGGCGGCGCTGCTGGCGGCGGCGGCCGAGCCGATGCCGCCGATCTCCTTCACGACCCTGACCAGCAAGGGCGTCGCCCTGGTCTATGGCCGCGACGAGACGGCACTGTCCGTCGGGCAGCGTCTCTCGGAGCATCTCGACGTCACCATCCTGATCAGCCGGCCCGGGGAGATCACGCCGCCGCGCGTGGTCGAGACGCCGGTGCTGAAGGGCACCATCGTCGCCGCGACCGGCTGGCTCGGCGCCTTCGAGCTGCGCATCGACGATTATGCCGCGCCGGCCCCCTCCTCCCGCGCCCGCCTCGTCTTCGGCGAGCCCCGCAATGGCGCGACCTCGCATTGCGACATCGTCATCGACGTCTCGGGCGGGACGCCTCTGTTTCCCGCCGGCGAGTTGCGGGCGGGCTATCTGCGGGCCGACCCGGCGAGCCCCGCCGCAATCGAGAAGCTGATCGCGGAAGCCGGCCATCTCGTCGGGGAGTTCGACAAGCCGACCTATGTCCGGCTGAACGAGGATCTCTGCGCGCATTCGCGCTCGAAGAAGACCGGCTGCACGCGCTGCCTCGAGCTCTGCCCCACCGGGGCCATCACCCCGAACGGCGACCATGTCGCGATCTCGGCCGAGATCTGCGCCGGCTGCGGCGCCTGCGCCGCCGTCTGCCCGACCGGTGCTGTGACCTATGCGCTGCCGCCGGCGGACGCGCTGCTGCGCCGGCTGCGGACGCTGCTGACCACCTATGCCGAGGCCGGTGGCCGCGAGCCGGTCGTGCTGCTGCATGACGAGGCGCATGGCGAGCCGCTGATCGACGCGCTCGCCCGCTTCGGCGAAGGGCTGCCGGCCCGCGTGCTGCCGCTGCGCGTCAACGAGATCACCCAGATCGGGCTCGACGCCTTCGCGGCGGCGCTCGCCTTCGGCGCGGCCTCGATTCAGGTGTTGAGCCGCGCCCGTCCCAAGCACGATCTCTCAGGCCTGCAGCGCAACCTCGCCTATGCCGAGACGCTCGCCGCGGCGCTCGGCTATGGCGCCGGCAGTGCCGGGCTGATCGAGACCGACGATCCCGAGCAGCTGGCGGCGGCGCTGGCGCGGGTCGTGCCGGGCACGGTCTCGCCGAAGCCGGCGCGCTTCCGCCCGATGGGCGAAGGCCGGCCGCTGCTGCGCCAGACGATCGGCGAGCTACACGCCGCGGCGCCGATGCCGGTGGCCACGGTGGCGCTGCCGCCGCGCGCGCCCTTCGGCACCGTGCATGTCGACACCGATGGCTGCACGCTCTGCCTGGCCTGCGTCTCGGCCTGCCCGGTGCAGGCGCTGTCCGATGATCCCGAGCGGCCGACCCTCGCCTTCCAGGAGGACCTCTGCGTGCAGTGCGGGCTCTGCGCCGCGACCTGCCCGGAGAAGGTCATCACGCTGGAGCCGCGCATCGATTTCGAGGCCTGGAAGGGCGGCAAGCGCGTGATCAAGCAGGAGGAGCCGTTCCACTGCATTGCCTGCGCCAAGCCCTTCGGCGTGCGTAGCACGATCGAGAAGATCACCGCCAAGCTCGAGAACAAGCACTGGATGTTCTCCGGCGACGCGGCGAAGCGCATCTCGGTTTTGAAGATGTGCGAGGATTGCCGCGTCGAGGTCGTCGTCAACGAGAGCTTCGACCCGCATCTCTCGCCGCAGCGCCCGCCGGTGCGCACGACCGAGGACTACCTGCGCGAGAGGGCGGAGCGCGGGGACGATCCGCTGCAGTAGGCGTCATGCTCGGGCTTGACCCGAGCATCTCTGACAGCAGCGATCTGGTTCAGGAGATTCTCGGGTCAAGCCCGAGACTGACGCCTATTTTGTCACCTTCTCCAGCCAGTCGACCAGCGCCTGCCGGTCTTCGGCCGAACTGATCGTCTGCTCGGGCATCTTGGTGCCCGGCGTGTAGGCGTTGGGGCCGATCTCGAAGAGCTTCGCCACCGTCTCCTTGGTCCAGACGATGTCCATCGTCCTGAAGGCCTCGGAATAGGCGTAGCCCGGCGCGGTGGCGATGCGGCGGCCGAAGATGCCGTGCAGTGTCGGCCCGGCGCGGTTGCCGTCCGACGGGGTCAGGGTGTGGCAGGCGGCACAGGCGCGGAAGACCTGCGCGCCACGCTCGCCGTTGAAGGCGGCGAGCACATCCGCTCCGGCGCGCGGCACGACCGTGCCGATGTGTTCGCCCGTGACGGCGTTCCAGCGGCGCACGAGCCGGTCGGCGCCGCCCGAGAGGATTTGCTTGCCGTCTGGAAGGAAGGCGAGCGACCAGACCGGAAGGCCCGGCCCGACAAGCGTCGCGCGGATGCGGCGTGCGGCGCGGTCGATCAGTGCGACCTGCCCGCGCAGGCCGCCGGCGGCCAGCGTCGTGCCGTCGGCCGAGAGCGCCAGCGCGATCAGCGGCGTCTCGCCGACAGTCACCTCCCCGCGCGCCTCGCCATCCGGCCCGAAGAGCCGCAGCCGCCCGTCCGCCGCGGCGACGGCGATTTCGCCATCGGCGGCCACGACGACCCCGTTCAGCGGCGCTGGCAGCGTCACGATCCGGGGGGCGCCGGCATCCGCCGGCCAGATCCGCAAGGTCGCGTCATAGCCGGCGGTGACGAGGCCGCCGCCGGGCAGGAAGGCGACGCCGTTGACCGGCCCCTGATGGCCCTCGAAGGCGACCGCAGCGCCGCCCTCGCGGGTCGTCACCCGCGCCGTCCCGTCCCAGGAGGCGGAAGCGATGCGGCGCCCGTCGGCCGAGACCGCCAGTGCGGCCACCGGCCCCCTATGGCCCTCGACGACCTCGGCCGGCGCGGCCGCCGCCCCGCGCCAGAGCGCGATGCGCCCATCCTCGGCACCGGTGGCGAAGCCGAGGCCCGGCACGGCCGCGACCGCATTGACCGCGCCCTCATGGAAGCGCAGCACGGCCTCCGCCGTGCCGCCCGACAGGCTCCAGAGGATCGCCGACTGGTCGAAGGAGCCGGTCATGGCGGTCGTCCCGTCGGGCGCGACCGCGATGGCGCGCACCGGCCCGCCATGGCCGCGCAGCTCCTGGGCGGCGACGGGTTGGGCGAGACAGAGAAAAAGGATGAGGGGCTTCAGGAGGGGTCGCATCTTTCCATCATGCCGGCTCCCCGGCGCCGTGACAAAGCGGCCAGTTGCCCCGGTGCGACCGGCCATCCTATGAAGCGGCGCCCCTCCTGCTGGTTACCGCCATGACCGCCACGCCTCTCAATCTTCGCGGCCTGAAATGCCCCCTGCCGGCGCTGCGGGTCCGCAAGGCGCTGAAGGGTGCGGCGCCCGGTACGCTGTTGCTGGTCGAATGCACCGATCCGATGGCGGCCATCGACATTCCCAACCTGATGCGCGAAACCGGGGATGCGATCGAGGAGAGCCGCAGCGACGGCGACCTGCTCGTCTTCCACATCCGCAAGGCGCCGGCCTGAGCCGCGCCGATAGGAGTTCAGCCCTTGGCCCTCACCCAAGCCGACATCCTGCGCGCGCTCGAGCTGGTGAAGCTGCCGGCCAGCGGCCAGTCGCTCTCCGCCTCGGGCCGCGTCGCCGACATCCTGATCGACGGCGGCAAGGTGATCTTCGCCATCGGCATCGACGCCACCGAAGCCGCCGCCATGGAGCCGGTGCGCAAGGCGGCCGAAAGCGCCGTCTCGGGCCTCCCCGGCGTGAACCAGGTCCTCGTCGGGCTGACCGCCGACAAGGCGCCCTCCTCGGCCGCAGCGCAGGCACGGCAGCAGGCCCAGCGTCCCACTCCCGGTGCGGGGCCCGGTGGCCCGACGCCGAAGGCGGCCGGCGTGCCCGGCGTGAAGCAGATCATCGCGGTCGCCTCCGGCAAGGGCGGCGTCGGCAAGTCGACCACCACCGCCAATCTCGCCGTGGCCCTCAGCGTTCTCGGCCTCAAGGTCGGCGTGCTCGATGCCGACATCTATGGCCCCTCGGTGCCCAAGATCTTCGGCATCACCGGCAAGCCGCGGCTGGTCTCCGGGCGGACGCTGGCGCCGATGGAGGCCTATGGGCTGAAGATCATGTCGATCGGATTCCTCATCGACGAGGAGACGCCGATGATCTGGCGCGGGCCGATGGTGATCTCGGCCATCACCCAGATGCTGCGCGAGGTCGCCTGGGGCGAGCTCGACGTGCTCGTCGTCGACATGCCGCCCGGCACCGGCGACGCGCAGCTGACCATGGCGCAGCAGACGCCGCTGGCCGGCGCCGTCATCGTCTCGACGCCGCAGGATCTGGCGCTGCTCGACGCGCGCCGCGGCGTCGCGATGTTCAAGAAGGTCGAGGTGCCGATCCTCGGCATCGTCGAGAATATGAGCTATTTCATCTGCCCGGAATGCGGCACGCGCTCGGACATCTTCGCCCATGGCGGGGCGCGGCATGAGGCGGAGCGCCTTGGCGTGCCTTTCCTCGGCGAGGTGCCGCTGGCCATGCCGATCCGCGAGACCTCCGATTCAGGCCGCCCGATCGTGGCGAGCGATCCGGACTCGGCGCACGCCAAGGCCTATCTCGCGATCGCGCGGCAGGTGATGGCGTCGATGGCCGGAGGCGCCGCCAAGGCCGCGCCGCGCATCGTCATCGAGTGAGGGCGGAGCTCGCTGGCGCGACCTCGACGTCATTCTCGGGCGAAGCGAAGCGCAGACCCGAGAATCTCAGGATGATGAAGCGGCACGCTTGCGGCGGCACGAGATGCTCGGGTCAAGCCCGAGCGTGACGGCCTGGCTCGGGCGCCGCTTCAGCCGTTCAAAGCCGGACGCCACCGGTCGTGAAAGCGACGTCGACGGGCTTCTGGAAATAATCGTTGAGGACGAGGCTCGCGCCGAAGGCGAGGATGGCGGCGACAGCGACAGCGGCGACGAACGACTTCATGATCTTCCCCCGAGAGGCGACACGGCAGCGATAAGCCGCTCTTATACAAGACAGATAGCGAAGGACAGCGGGCGCTTCAAGCGGTCGCAAGAGTGGCGAAAAGCCGCTCGGCCTCGTCCAGATCCTCGGGCCTGTTGGCGTTGAAGAAGGGATCGACCGGATCGACCGGCCACTCCGCGCTGGCGCAGCCATGGCGGGCGGTCCAGCGGTCGATCTTGCGCTCGTCCTCGACCGTCAGCGCCCGGCGCAGATTGTCCCTCAGCGACACCGGCCAGAGCCCGATCACCGGATGCGTCCAGCCGCCCGAGGCGGCGCAGGCGAGCGGGACGCCCTGCTCCTCGCGCGCCTCGTGCAGACGGGCGACGAGATCACGCGGGATGAAGGGCGTGTCGGCGGCGACGCTGACGAGCCATTCGGTCTCGGGCCGATGGGCCGCCATCCAGTCGAGCCCGGCGAGGATGCCAGCGAGCGGTCCGGCGAAATCGGGCACGCTGTCGGCGACCACCGGCAGGCCGTAATCCGCGAAGCGGGCGGGATCGCCATTGGCGTTGACCAGCAGGCGATCGCATTGGGGCGCCAGGCGCTCGATGACATGGGCGAGGATGCTGCGGCCCGCGATGGTCCGCAGCGGCTTGTCACCGCCGCCCATGCGGCGCGCGAGGCCGCCGGCGAGGAGGAGGCCGAGGGTGGGGGGCATCACGACGCAATTCCCTGCAGGCGACGCATTTCCTGGGCGACAGCCTCGGCATCGGCGATGCCGATGAAGCCGTCCCTGATCATGTCAGGACCGCTGTCACTGGGAGGCGCCGGTCGATCCAGAAAAATGACGCTTCCAATCGGCTTACCGCTGTTTTCAACCTCGACCGAGCGGATCGCAGCGAGACGAGCATCTGTCACTGCGCTTCCTTCCACGATGATCGCTCGGCGGTCGGTCAGGAGGTACGTCAGCCCCCTCGCGCGCCGAAACCGAACTGCCGGCCAGCTCACAGCAAGCACACCGCACGCTGCGAGGAACGCGCAGAACACCGGAACGACCATGCCGACGCCACTCCAGCGTCCTTCCCGAAAAGATTGAGCTGCAATAAGCCCCGCAACAACAATCCCCCCTGAGCCAACCAGCAGCGGCACCCACGCCTGTCTCTGACCGTAGCGCCACGGATCAGGCCGACCCCACCAGATTGCCTGCTCGCCAGGATCAAGCAAATGCGTGGGACACGGCAAATCCGTTCGGGGCGCAAGGCCGCTCAATCGTCGCCCCCCGCCCCCTTGCGGCGGCTTTTCCCGCCCTCTTCCTCGACCGTGTCCGGGTCCTGGTCGAAGACGATGTTCTGCTCGCCGGCGAGCGCGACGAAGCGCTTGCCGCGAGCCCGGCCGATCAGGGTGAGGCCTGCCTTGCGCGCCAGTTCGACGCCCCATTCGGTGAAGCCGGAGCGGGAGACCAGCACGGGGATGCCCATGCGGACGGTCTTGATGACCATCTCGGAGGTCAGGCGGCCGGTGGTGTAAAAGATCATCTTCGCGGGATCGACATTGTGCCGGAACATCCAGCCCGCGACCTTGTCGACGGCGTTGTGGCGGCCGACATCCTCCATATAGACCAAGGGCCTGTCGGCCTCGCAGAGCACGCAGCCATGGATGGCGCCGGCCTCGAGATAGAGCGAGGGCGTGGTATTGATCTTCTTCGTCAGGGCATAGAGCCAGCTGGTGCGGAGTTCCGCCTTGGGCAGTTCGATCTCGTCGATCGCTTCCATCAGGTCGCCGAAGGCGGTCCCCTGGGCGCAGCCCGAGGTCAGCGTCTTCTTCTTCAGCTTCTCCTCGAAATTCGTGCGCTCCGGCGTGCGCACGACCACGACCTCGAGTTCCTCGTCGTAATCGACGGCGTCGACGACATCGCCGCGCTTGAGCATGTTCTGGTTGAGCAGATAACCCAGCGCCAGCGCGTCGGGATGGTCCCCGATCGTCATCATCGTGACGATCTCCTGCGCGTTCAGGTAGAGCGTCAGGGCCCGCTCGGTGACGACACGGGTCTCAACGGTCGCGCCGGTCTGGTCGATGCCCGAGACGGTCGCTCCGAGGCGGGCCGCCTGCGGGTCGGGCCGCACAAGATAATCGTCGAGGAAGCTCATATCCTGTGGCATCGCGCCCCTCCGCTCAGGCGGCGACCCGCGCGACGCCGAGCCCCCAGGACTCGACCGCCTCGGCCAGAGCCGGCAGCTCGGTCCAGTCCTCCCCCGCAAAGTCGCGGAAGGCGGGCAGCATGTCGCGCCGCACGGCGATCAGCACGGGCAGGCCCGCGAGCAGCGCCGCGGCGATCTCGTGCCGCAGACCCTTCCCCAGAGCCTCCTGCCGGCCGAATTTGTTGACGATGACGAGATCGGTTTTGTCCGCCAGCGCCGCGCCCAGCGCACCGCCGGCTGCCGCGAGGCCGGTCGCGTCGAGGCGGCAGCCGGTGGCGCCGGCGCCGCGGTTTTCGCTGATCGGGAAACGCGCGCCGCTGGCGAGGTCCTCCAGCGCCATCGCGAAACAACCGCTCTCGCAGGTGCCCTCATTGTGCTGGACGACGCCGCCGAGACGCAGGCCCCGCGCCTTCAGCCGCGAAGCGGCGTCGGCCATGAACCGGTCGATCTCGAAACCCGACGAATAGGGAATGACGGCCATCAGCATCAGGACCTCATCCCATGAATTGGGGGCTGCCACCAGTGGACATTCGCCGCAGGAGGAGCGGGCGTTTCGCGGCGAGAAGCGATCCCAGTGTTGCGCCGGACCTACAGTCTCGCCCGCCGGGGACGGCTACGGTTGAGATCCGCTCTCCGGGTGCTCGCCGGCAGAGCCTTTCCCTCGGTTCCCGTTTGATGCCACGTCACCTTGCCCCGACTCCGCTCGACCCGGCTGCCGACGCCGCGCTGCTGCTGCGCCGCATCGCCTTCGGCACGCTGGCGCTGCTGCTGCCGATCGCCTCTCTGGTCTCGCGCCGCGCCGCCGTCGTGCTGGCGCCGATCGGCGTCGTGCTGCTGGTGATTGCCGTGCTGATCGAGGACCCGCGCGATTTCGTCTCGCGCCTGAAGCGCAGCGTATTCAGCCTGCCCGGACTGATCCTGCTCGGCCTTGTCGGCTGGGCCGTGCTGTCGCTGGTTTGGAGCCCCTATACGGGCTCGGCGACGGAAAAAGCCGGCAACATCGTGCTTGCAGTCGCGCTCGGCTTTCTCGGCAATGCCGCGCTTCCTGACCGGATGCGGGCCTCGAACCTCAACCTCGCCCCGCTCGGAGCCGGCACGGCCGCCGCCTTCGCACTCGCGCTGATCGTGGCGACGGCGCTTCGCCATCAGGACACCGATGCCGGCGTCGAGCGTGGCATCAGCGTCATCCTGATCATGGCCTGGCCCGCCCTCGCCTGGCTGCTTTCGCGTGAGCGCGGCTTGAGCGCGCTCGGGCTCGCGCTGGTCGTCGGCCTGCTCTCGCTGACGCGATTCGAAGATGGCGAGGCCGTCGCGATGATCTGCGGCGCCGTCGCCTTCGGCGCGGTCAGCGCGAGCCGCGAGAAGGCCTCGGCCCTGATCGCGGCGGCGATCGCCGGGCTCATGTTGCTCGCGCCGATCCTGCCCTTCCTGCTGATTCCGATCGCCGCGCGCCTGCCGGACAGCGGGCTTATCGCCTCGCTCGCTACCTGGGCCGACGTCGTCAGCGGCGCGCCGATCCAGCTCGTGACCGGCCATGGGCTCGACACCGTGTTGCGCGGACGGCTGACTGGCGCGCTGCCGCCCGCGACGCCGACGACTCTGCTGTTCGAGACCTGGTACGAGCTCGGACTCGTCGGCGCGGCCGCCGCCGCCTTCTGCCTCTATGTCGCCATCCGGGCCGCGGGGCGGATGCCGAGCGCGCTCGCGGCCGGCGGTGTCGCGGCTTTCACCACGGCGTTCGCCCTCTCGGCGCTTGGCTTTGCGACGCTTCAGCCCTGGTGGCTGATGACGCTGACGGCGGTGGTGCTGCTGTTCGGCGCCATCGCGCGCGGGCAATACCGTACAGACCGGCCCGTCGCGCCGCTGCTCAAGCCCGCCGGCACGACGCGCCCGAAGGCCGGCACGCCCGCCTGATCGCGATCAGGCCGCCGCCTCGCGTGTCGCCTGCACGGCATGGCAGGCCACGCCGTCGATCACCGGCGGGTTTTCCACCCGGCAGCGGTCGAAGACGAGCGGGCAGCGCGGGTGGAAGGTGCAGCCCGGGGGCGGCGCGATCGGGTTCGGGATCTCGCCCTTCACCGATTGGCGCAGCTTGCCGACCATCGCGAGGTCGGGCACCGCGTCGAGCAGCATGCGGGTGTAGGGGTGGCGCGGCGCGGCGAAGAGCTGCCGCCCTTCCGAGACCTCCACGAGGCGGCCGAGATACATCACGCCGATGCGGCTCGCCATGTGCCGGACGACGGCGAGGTTGTGCGAGATGAAGAGATAGGTCAGCCCCAGCCGCTCCTGCAGGTCGCGCATCAGGTTGAGGATCTGGGCCTGGACCGAGACGTCGAGCGCCGAGGTCGGCTCGTCGCAGACGATGAACTCGGCGTCGGAGGCGAGCGCGCGGGCGATCGCGATGCGCTGGCGCTGGCCGCCCGAGAACTCGTGCGGGAACTTGCTGCGGTCGTCCGGATGCAGGCCGACGAGGCTGAGCAGTTCGCCGACGCGCTCGGCGATCGTCGCCTCGCCCTCGATCAGCCCGAAGGCGCGGATCGGTTCGGCGATGATGCGCCCGACCCGCCAGCGCGGATTGAGCGAGGCGTAAGGGTCCTGGAAGATCATCTGGATGCGCCGGCGCAGGCGCTGGCGCTCATCGGCCGCCGCCGCATCATGCATCGAGACGCCGTCGATGGTGACCGTGCCCGCCGAGGGCGGCAGCAGGCCGACCACCATGCGCGCCACGGTCGATTTGCCCGAACCGGATTCGCCGACCAGCGCGAAGGTCTCGCCCTTCCGGATGTCGAAGGAGACGCCGTCGACCGCTTTGAGGAACTGGCGCGGCGCGCGCTCGATGACGCGGTTGAGCCAGGGCTTCGAGACGTCGAAGACGCGCTTGAGATCGCGGACCTGGACGAGTGCGGCGGGATCGGCGGTCATGCGGCGACCTCGCTGTCGGTGCGCGTGTCGTAGAGATGGCAGGCGACCTTGCGGCTGCCGACGGCGATCGGCTCCGGCCGCTCGGTGCGGCAGCGGTCGAAGGCCTGGGCACAGCGCGGGTTGAAGGCGCAGCCTTGCGGGATGGCGGAGAGCCGCGGCATCGAGCCCGGGATCTGCACGAGCCGCGTGGTCTCACCCTCCAGCGAGGGGATCGCGCCCATCAACCCCTTCGCATAGGGGTGCAGCGGCTCCTTCACCACCTCGCGCACGGGACCGATCTCGGCGATGCGCCCGGCATACATCACCGCGACGCGGTCGGCCGTCTCGGCGATCACGCCCATATCGTGGGTGACGAGCATGACCGAGGTGCCGCGCTCGCGGCAGAGCGTCTTGATCAGCGCGATGATCTGCGCCTGCACCGAGACGTCGAGCGCGGTGGTCGGCTCGTCGGCGATGATGAATTCCGGCTCGGCGCAGAGCGCCAGCGCGATGACGACGCGCTGGCGCATGCCGCCGGAGAACTCGTGCGGGTAGCTGTCGATCCGCTTTTCGGGGGCGGGAATGCCGACTTCGTCGAGCAGGGCGATGGCGCGGGCCCGCGCCTGGGCAGCGTCGAGATCGGTGTGGACGCGGATCGTCTCGATCAGCTGCTCGCTGATCCGGTAGAGCGGGTTCAGGCTGGTCAGCGGATCCTGGAAGATCATGCCGATGCGCTTGCCGCGGACCTTGCGCATCGCCTCGTCGGGCAGGTCGTCGATGCGCTCGCCCGACAGCCTGACCTCGCCGCCGGCGATGCGGCCGGGCGGGTCGATCAGGCCGATGATGGCCGAGCCGGTGACCGACTTGCCGGCGCCGGATTCGCCGACCACGCCGAGCACCTCGCCGCGCGCGACGTCGAAGGAGATGCGATCCAGCGCGCGCAGCGTGCCGCGGCGGGTAACGAACTCGACCGTCAGGTCGCGGACGGAGAGGATCGGGGCAGCGTTTTCAAGCTCCATCGCGCTCATCTCAGCTTCGGGTTGAGCGCATCGCGCAGCCAGTCGCCGAACAGGTTGATCGACAAAGCGAGCAGCACCAGCACAAGCGAGGGAAACAGCAGGATCCACCACTCCCCGGAGAAGAGATATTGCTGACCGAAGCGGATCAGCGTGCCGAGCGAGGGCTGGGTCGGCGGCATGCCGACGCCGAGGAAGGAGAGCGTCGCCTCCTCGATGACGGCGAGCGCCAGGTTGATGGTCGCAATCACCAGCACGGGCCCGGCGACATTGGGCAGGACATGCTTGAGCATCACCGGCCAGGCCTTGAGCCCGATCAGCCGGGCGGCATCGACATAGACCTTGTTCTTCTCGACGAGCGTCGAGCCGCGCACGGTGCGGGCATATTGCGCCCAGTTCGACAGGCCGATGGCAACGACGAGGACGAGCAGCGTCATCTGCTCCTGCAGCGCCGGGGGGATCAGCCCGCGGGCCACGCCGAAGACCAGCAGCGCAACCAGGATCGCCGGAAAGGAGAGCTGCACGTCGGCGACGCGCATGATCAGCGCCTCGGTGCGGCCGCCGACATAGCCGGCGACGAGACCGAGCCCCACACCGATGACGAGCGAGAACAGCACGGAGGCCGCACCGACCAGCAGAGAGACGCGCGATCCGTAGAGGATGGCCGAAAAGATGTCTCTGCCCTGCGCGTCCGAGCCCAGCCAGAAGACCTTTCCGGTGATCTCGTTGGGCACCATCGGGCGGGAAAAACCGTCGGAGAGATCGAGCGAGGCAGGGTCGAAGGGATCATAGGGCGCGATCAGCGGCGCCGCGATTGCCGCCAGCACGAGCAGAAGCGCCAGCAGTGTCGCCACCACCGTCATCGGCGAGGAGCGAAAGGAGTAGGCGATATCGGAATCCCAGAGCCTCGCGAGGCGTCCGGGCGGCTTGGGGGAAGCAGGCATGCTGGTCATGATGCGAACCTCGCTCTCACTTCGCCATGGCCGGATTGCCCGTCCGCAGGCGCGGATCGAGCGCGACATAGACGAGATCGACCAGGAGCGAGGTCAGCACGAAGACGAAAGCCACGAAGAGGAGATAGGCCGACATCACAGGCACGTCGACGAACTGCACGGCATTGACGAAAAGCGCCCCCAGCCCCGGCCACTGGAACACCGTCTCGGTGACGATGGCGAAGGCGATGACGCCACCGAGCTGCACGCCGGCGATGGTGATGACCGGGATCAGCGTGTTGCGCAGCGCGTGGCGGAACTCGATGCGCCGCTCGGGAATGCCGCGCGCCCGTGCGAAGCGTATGAAGTCCGCCCGCATCACCTCCAGCATCTCGGAGCGGACGAGGCGCATGATCAGGGTGAGTTGCAGAAAGCCCAGGGTCAGCACCGGCAGAACCAGCGATTTCAGCCCGCTGGTCGTGAGCAGGCCGGTGGTCCACCAGCCGATCGCAACCGTGTCGCCGCGCCCGAAGGAAGGCAGCCAGCGCAACTCCACAGCAAAAATGTAGATCAGGCCGATGCCGATCAGGAAGGTCGGCAGGCTGACGCCGATCAGCGAGAGCGACATCACCAGATTGGCGAGCCAGCCATCGCGCCGGATGGCGGCATAGACGCCGAGCGCGATGCCGGTCACGAAGGCGAAGATCGCCGAGAGCACCGCGAGTTCGACCGTCGCCGGCAGCCGCTCGAGGATCAGCGTCGAGACCTTGCGACCCTGGCGGTAGGAGATGCCGAAATCACCCTGCGCCGCATCCGCGACGAAGCGGGCGAACTGCAGCGGCACGGGGTCGTTGAGGCCGAGACGCTCGGTCAGCTCGGCGCGGTCCTGCAGCGTCGCCTCCTGGCCGAGCATGTTGACCACGGGATCGCCGACGAAGCGGAACATCGAGAAGGCGATGAAGGCGACCGCCAGCATCACGACGATGCCCTGCATCAGCGAGCGCAGGATGTAGGCGAGCATTGCGCTGTCATTTCATCACGAAGCACAGGCCGGACACACCCTCCACGTCATCCCGGGCGGAGAGGAGCGGAGACCCGGGATCCATGCCGGAACGGCTCAGGCATGGATCCCGGATTAGCGCCGCTATGCGGCTTGTCCGGGATGACGATGGAGGTTCGAAAGCCAACTCGCCGGAACTACGAGCCCTTGAAGCTCACCATCTTCAGCTTCGGGTTGTTGCCGACGTCGACCGGGATATCGAGCGAGGTCTTCATCGCGTAGCTGAGCGACTGGTGGTGGATCGGCAGGTAGATTGTCTCGTCCTTCAGCCGGGTCCAGAGCTTCGCGATGGTCGCATCACGCTTGGCCAGATCGACCTCCTTCGAGAGCGACTCGATCATCGTGTCGACCTCGGCGTTCTTGAAGCCGGTCGCGTTCCAAGAGCCCTGCGAGCCGGTGCGCGAGTGGTACATGTAGGAGAAGATGTAGTCGGAATCGTAGGTCGGGACGCCCCAGCCGACGAGGTAGAACTCCGTCTCCGGCGGGTTCCGCTGGATCAGGTTGAAGTGGATCGACTTCGACTGCGAGACGAGGTTCACCTTCACGCCGATCTGGCCGAACATGCCGACCGCCGCCTGGCAGATGCCCTCGTCGTTGACATAGCGGTCATTGGGGCAGTGCAGCGTCACCGAGAAGCCGTTGGGATAGCCCGCTTCCGCGAGAAGGGCCTTCGCCTTGGCGTTGTCGACCGCGGGGAAGCTGTCCAGCTCCTTGGTCCAGCCATTGACGAAAGGCGGCATGATCACGCCCGTCGGCACCGATTCGCCGCGCATCACGACCCGCTGGATCGCCGGCCGGTTGATCGCCATGTTGAGAGCCTGGCGCACCCGCTTGTCCGCGAAGGGGTTCTTGCCCTGGACGTCGTCGCCCTTGAGGTCGGCGGAGGCGACGTCCATGCCGAAGAAGATGGTGCGGTTCTCGGCGCCGGAATTGACCCGCAGGTTCTGCTGGTTCTTGAGACGCGCGATGTCCTGCACCGGCACGTCCTGCACGAAGTCGACCTCGCCCGAGAGGAGCGCCGCGACGCGGGTCGCGTCCTGCTTGATCGGCACCAGCGTCAGCTCGGTGATCTGGAGCGGAACCTTGGCCTTGTTCCAGTAGGCGTCGTTGCGCTTCATCACCGTCTTCACATCGGCCTCGCGCGAGACGAGGATGAACGGGCCGGTGCCGTTGGCGTTGCGGACGGCGAAGTTCTCTTCCTTGTTCTTGAAGTCCTGTGCCTTGACGGCGTTGTTCTTCTCCGCCCAGGCCTTGCTCATGATGCGGATCGAGGAAGTGTTGTTGACCAGCAGCGGGTTCGGCCCCTTGGTCTTGATGCGCACCGTCAGGTCATCGACCTTGCTGACCTTCTCGACCGAGGTGAGATAGCCCTTGAAGTCCGAGGTCGGCTGCATGGCGCGCTCATAGGAAAACACCACGTCGTCGGCCGTGAAGGGCGTCCCGTCATGGAACTTGACGCCGGACTCCAGCTTGAACTCCCAGGTGGTCGGATCGTCCGGCAGGACGCGCCAGGACGAGGCCAGCAGCGGCAGCAGCTTGCCGGCGTGGTCACGCTCGGTCAGGCTTTCATAGATGTGCTGGTTGAGCGACGTCGTCGGCCCCTCGTTCTGGGCATGGGGATCGATCGTCAGGGCGTCGCCGGCAGCGGCCCATTTCAGGGGTCGGGCCTCGGCGGCGCCGAGCGCCAGCAGCGAAACCCCGAGCAAAGCGGCCGCAAGGCCGAACACACGCGCTTTCATCGAATCACACCTCCCCTTGCAGGCACCGCGCGGCGCCTGAAAGGCAGGATGTTAGGGGCAGGCCGCGCGCGAGTCACGGGTCTCCCGCGCGGCAGACGCATGGCTGGGTGCACGCGCTGCACAAGTTTTCGTCATCTGCAGCGACGGAGCTCTAACGCGCGAGGTCGGCAATGAGCTTGCGCACGAACTGCGTGCCGGCCTCGAGCTGGTCGAGCGTGATGAACTCGTCCGGCTGGTGGGCCTGGGCGATGTCGCCCGGACCGCAGACCACGGTCGACCAGCCGGCGCGCTGGAACAGGCCGCCTTCCGTGCCATAGGCCACGACATGGCGGCCATTATCGCCGGTCAGGCGGCGGCAGAGCTCCTCGGCCGCGCCGTTCTCCTCCGGCCCCATTGCCGGGGTGTCGGAGGTCACGACGAAATCGATGCCGGTCTCGGGGGCGATCGCCTGCATCTGCGCTTCCAGCGCCGCGACCTCGGCGCGGTAGCGCTGCTCGTAGCTCTCGAAGCTCTCACCCGGGACGCAGCGAACCTCATGGGTGAACATGCAGTTCTCGGCCGTGATGTTGACCGCCGTCCCCCCATTCACCACGCCGACGTGGAGCGTCGTGTAGGGCGGCTCGAAACCGTTACCCGGCGCGGTGCGGGCCTTGTTCTCGGCCATCACCTGGTTGTGCCAGTCGATCAGGCGGCCCGCGATCATCACCGCCGGCACGCCGACATCGACGCGGCTGGAATGGACGGCGTGGCCGCGCACCGTCGTCCTCATCCGCATGCCGCCCTTGTGGCCGGTGACGACGTGCATCATCGAGGGCTCGCCGACGATGACGGCCGATGGCTTCAAACCGTCCTTCGTCATCGCCTCGATCATGACGCGGGCGCCCTGGCAGCCGACCTCCTCGTCATAAGAGAGCGCGATGTGGATCGGCCGCTTCAGCGGCGCCGCCAGCATCTCGGGCACCAGCGCCAGTGCGATGGCGTCGAAGCCCTTCATGTCGCAGGTGCCGCGGCCGTAGAGCTTGCCGTCCCGCTCGGTCAGCGTCCAGGGATCGGAACTCCAGTCCTGCCCGGCGACCGGAACGACATCGGTGTGGCCGGAGAGGACGACGCCGCCGTCAACCTTCGGGCCGATCCTGGCGTAGAGATTGGCTTTCTGCCCGTCGGGGCTGGGCGCCAGACGGCTCTCGACACCGAGGTCTGCGAGATAGTCGCGGCAGAAATCGATCAGCTCGAGATTGCTGCGCTGCGATTCCGTGTTGAACGAAACCAGCCGGGCCAGCATCTCCTTGGGGGTCATCGTCACGCGGCTTCACTCCAAATGGCGCTGCGAGGCAGGTTTCGTGCCGGGGCCGGCCCGGCGCTGCCCTGATATATGTTCCTAGGCCTCTGCTCCGCCGCTGCCAACGATCCGTTTCCGTCCGTTGCCGGGGCCGCCTATAACGACGGCTCAAGACACGAGGCCCAGCATGACATTCGACGTCACCCTTGCCGATATCCAGGCTGCCGCTGCGCGCATCGCCGGCAAGATCCGGCGCACGCCGACCTATTTCAGTGCCGGCCTCTCGGCGCGGCTGGGCGTCGAAACGGTCGTCAAGGTCGAGAGCCTGCAGCTCGGCGGTTCGTTCAAGGTCCGGGGCTGCTTCAACAAGCTGATGGCACTGAGCGAGCGGGAGCTTGCCCGCGGCGTCGTGACCGTGTCGGGCGGCAATCATGCGATTGCGGTCGCGCTGGTCGCCAAGACGATGGGCTGCCGCGCGCTGGTGCTGATGCCGCAGAACGCGGCGGCCTTCAATGTCGAGATGGCGCGTTCGCTGGGGGCCGAGATCGAGCTCTGCGCGGATTCGATCGAAGCCTTCGCGAAGGCTGAAGTCTACGCGGCCCAGGGCATGACCCATGTCCATTCCTATGACGATCCGGCGATCATCGCCGGCCATGGCTCGCTCGGGCTCGAGATGAACAACGATGCCGGCGGGCGGCTCGACCACGTCTTCATCTTGATTGGCGGCGGCGGCTTCGCGGCCGGCGTCGGCGCGGCGATGAAGGGGCTCGACCCCGCCCTGCGCATCCATGGCGTCGAAACCGAGGGCGCGACCGCGATGACGCAGGCGCTGGCGGCCGGCAAGCCGGTGCCGATCCGCCCGACCTCGATCGCACGCACGCTCGGCGCCCCCTTCGCGACAGAGCGGACCATGGCCGCCGCGCGGCAGTTCCTCGAGGACATCGTGATCGTGCCGGACGCCGAGGCCGTGCGCGAGATCACCTGGGTGCTGCAGAACGGGCGCGTGCTGCTGGAGCCGGCGGCCTCCTGCGTGGTGGCCGCGGCGCTGGCGCGCAAGGCGATCTTCAAGCCCGGCGAGCGGGTCGGGCTCGTGCTCTGCGGCTCGAATGTCGCGCTCGACGACATTGCCGCCTGGCGGACGCAGTTCGGGGTTTGAAGCGCCTGTGCCGCCGACGCGCGGCAGGGTCGCGGCGCCGCGCCTTGACGCTGCCGCCAGTTCCGGGTTGTGGAGAGAGGCGCCACGTCCGACCGAGACGGCGGGGGGCCGCCTCGGCGGGCGCGGGCTGAAGCGGAGGCAGGCCTATGACGATCCTCGACCACAAGACGCAGCCGCAGGAGAAATGGCGCGACGGCGTCATGACCGAGATACGGGTCTCCGCGATGGTCGAAAGCAAGCAGCTCTGCATCTTCGAGCAGTTCTGCGAGCCCGGTCTCGGCGCGCCGATGCATCTGCATGCGGTCGAGGAGGTGCTGGAGGTGATGGCCGGCACGGCCGAGATCTATCTGCGCGACAAGACGATGGTCGTTACCGCCAACCAGTCCGTCCTGGTGCCGGCCGGTGCCCGCCACGGCTTCAAGAACATCGGCACCGACACGCTGCATGTGCGCGCAACCCTGGCGGCTGCGATCTTCGAAGCCTCCTATGACGACCGCAACGAATTGTCGCGCCGCTACGTGCCCGCCAACGCCTGAACGGCTCTGTCCACCTTGCCCAAGACGCGATCCGCCGCGGGTGGGTCGCATTCGCGCTTTCCGAGGTTCCGATGCCCAAGACCGAACTCATCGCCGCCATTCATCCGGAGCTCACGGCGATCCGCCGCGACCTGCACCGCCATCCCGAGCTGATGTACGACGTGCACCGTACGGCGGGCGTCGTCGCGCAGAAGCTGACCGAATGGGGCGTCGACGAGGTCGTGGCCGGCATCGGCAAGACCGGTGTCGTCGGCGTGATCAAAGGCCGCAACCAGGGCTCGGGCAAGGTCATCGCGATGCGCGCCGACATGGATGCGCTGCCGATTCATGAAGAAACCAATCTCGAGCATCGCTCGACCGTGCCGGGCAAGATGCACGCCTGCGGCCATGACGGCCACACGGCCATGCTGCTCGGCGCCGCGAAGTATCTCGCCGAAACCCGCGATTTCGACGGGACGGCCGTGGTGATCTTCCAGCCGGCGGAGGAAGGCGGCGCCGGGGCCAAGGCGATGATCGACGACGGGCTGATGACCCGCTTCGGCATCCAGGAGGTCTATGGCATGCACAACAAGCCCGGCCTGCCCATCGGCCAGTTCGACGTGCGCAAGGGCCCGACCATGGCGGCTGCCGACCGCATTCACATCAAGATCGAGGGCAAGGGCGGCCATGCCGCGGCGCCGCACCGCGTCAACGACCCGATCGTCGCCGCCTGCCAGCTGGTGACGGCGCTGCAGACGATTTCCTCGCGCAATGCCGACCCGCTCGATTCGATCGTCGTCTCCGTGACCGCGATCAATGCGGGCGAGGCCTTCAACGTCATCCCGCAGACCGTCGAGCTCAAGGGCTCGGTCCGGACACTGACGCCGCAGATGCGCGAACTCGCCGAGAAGCGCATCAAGGAGGTCACCGCCGGCATCATGGGCGCCTTCGGGATGAGCTTCGTCTGCGACTATCTCCACGGCTACCCGGTGACCTTCAACCATGCGGAGCAGGCCGAATTCGCGGTCAGCACGATCGAGGCCGCCTTCGGGGCGGGCAAGGTCGATACCAGCGTGCCGCCGACGATGGGCTCGGAAGATTTCTCCTACATGCTCGAGGAGCGGCCCGGCGCCTTCATCAATATCGGCAATGGCGACTCCGCGGGGCTGCATCACCCGGCCTATGAGTTCAACGACGAGGTCATCCCCGTGGGCGTGACCTACTGGGCGAACCTCGTCGAGACAGCGATGCCAGCCAAGGCCTGAAGGGCGCCCGCCTCATGCATGACATCGACTGCCTGGTGATCGGGGCCGGCGTCGTCGGCCTCGCGACAGCGCGGGCGCTGGCGCTCGCCGGGCGCGAGGTCGTCATCGCGGAAGCCGCGGAGGGCATCGGCACGCAGACCTCGGCGCGCAACAGCGAGGTCATCCATGCGGGGATCTATTATCCGCCGGGCTCGCTGAAGGCGAAGGTCTGCGTCGAAGGTCGCAAGCTTCTCTACGCCTATCTCCGCGAGCGGGGCCTACCGCACAAGGCCTGCGGCAAGCTGATCGTCGCGACCAGCGCTTCGCAGAAGCCGGCGCTGGAGACGATCATGACGCGGGCCCAAGCCTCCGGTGTCGACAGCCTGCGCTGGCTCGACGCGGCCGAAGCCAAGGCGCTGGAGCCGGAGGTGCGCTGCGAGATCGCGCTTTTGTCGCCGGAGACCGGCGTGGTCGACAGCCATGCCTTCATGCTGTCGCTGCTCGGCGAATGCGAAGCGGCGGGCGGGTCGCTGGCACTCAACACGCCGATCGCCGGCTGGAGGCGCGAGGCGGACGGCTTCAGCGTCGATTTCGGCGGGGCGGAGCCCGCGACCTATAGCGTCAGGACGATCGTGAATTCGGCCGGCCATGGCGCGCCGAAGCTGCTCGGCACGCTGGAGGGTTTCCCATCCGAGCATGTGCCGGTGCAGCATTACGCCAAGGGCAATTACTTCGCGCTGCTGGGCAAGCAGCCCTTCTCACATCTGGTCTATCCGGTGCCCGAAGCGGCGGGCTTAGGCATCCACGCCACGATCGACATGGGCGGGCGGGTCAAGTTCGGCCCGGATGTCGAATGGGTCGAGCACGACCAGGACCTCGTCGTCGATCCCGCGCGGGCCGAGACGTTCTACGCCGCGATCCGGACCTATTGGCCGGCCCTGCCCGACGGCGCTCTCGTCGCCGATTATGCCGGCATCCGCCCGAAGCTGCATGATTCGACGCAGCCGATGCCCGATTTCCGCATCGACGGGCCAGCCGTCCATGGTGTGGACGGGCTGGTCAATCTGCTGGGGATCGAAAGTCCCGGCCTGACGAGTTCGCTGGCGATCGCGGAGATGGTGGTGGAGCGGCTGCGGGCCTGACGCCCGTCATGCTCGGGCGAAGACCCGAGCATCTCAGGGCGACGAGGCCGCCGTGCCGGCGCTCCATTCTGGAAGAGCTTCTCGGGTCTGCGGTTCGCTTCGCCCGAGAATGACGCCGGCGGTCAGCCCCTCAGCGCCCTGAACGCCTCGCTCGCCTCTTTCGCGAGCCTCGTAACGCGCGCCCAATCGCCGGATGCGATGGCGTCCGCCGGCACCAGCCATGAGCCGCCGACGCAGATGACCTGCGGCAGGGCGAGGTAGCTCCCGAGGTTGTTCAGGCCGACGCCACCGGTCGGGCAGAAACGCATCTGCGGGAACGGGCCCGAGAGCGCCTTGAGCGCGGGCGGCCCGCCCGCTGTTTCTGCAGGGAAGAACTTCGCGACAATGCGGCCGGCAGCGACCGCGCGCATGCAGTCCGACGCCGTGGCGACGCCCGGCAGCCAGGGCAGCCCCGCCGCCTTCAGCGCCTCGTCGACGGCTTCAGAAAAGCCGGGACTGACGACGGCCTTGGCGCCGGCATCCTTGACCTGCTGGACCTGCGCCGGCGTGACGACCGTGCCGGCGACCGGCAGCGCGCCCGGCACCGATCGGGCGATGGCTTCCAGCGCAGCGAGCCCGGCCGGGCGGCGCAGCGTGACCTCGACGACGTCGATGCCGCCGGCGACGAGGGCGTGCGCCAGGTCGATGGCGCGCGAGGCATCCTCGATCACCACGACCGGAATCACGCCACAGGCTTCGAGGCGGGCAATCGCGGCGGTCTCGTCCATCGTCGGCGTCTTTCAATCGTTTGAACGGGTTCGGGCGGTCTAGCCTTTCGCCCAGTAGACGTCGAGGCCCTGCGGCCGGCCGAGGAGGAGATCGACAGGCAGCGGCACGGGGCGGTCCGAGGCCGCCTTCAGCACGGCTTCCTTCTGCGCGCCCGAGACCAGCAGGCTCGCCCAACCCGCGCCGGAGAGACGGGCGGGCGACAGGGAGAGTCGCGGCGGCAGGCCGGGCGGCGTGGCGATGCAGATGCCGCTGTCGGGCAGCGCTTCAAAGCGAGCCTCTTCGCCCGGGAACAGCGAGGCGATATGGCCGTCGCTGCCCATGCCGCTGACGACGAGGTCCAGCGGCGGCAGGCTCGCGAGGTCGGAGGCGAGCGCGGCGGCAGCCGCTTCGATATCGCTGCCATGGTCATGGAAGGACAGGAACCCGACCCGCCCCTCGCGCAGCGGCGCGAATTGCGCGCGGATCATGCGCTCGTTCGAGGCTTCGTCGTCGGCGGCAACGAAGCGCTCGTCGGTCGGCAGCAGCGTGACGTTCTCCCAGGCCAGGTCGCGGCTGCCGAGCGCGGCCAGAAAGCGGGCCGGCGTCGTGCCGCCGGGGACGGCGAGCGACGCCCTGCCCTGCCCCGCCAGCAGGGCGCGCAGCCGGATGGCGACGGCCTCCGCCAGCGCCTCCGAGGCGTCGGCCAGGGTCGCGAAACGATGCCAGGCGACAGATCCTTGCGGCTGCATCACTCGAAGTCCGGATCGGCCCAGGAGCGGCCCTCGCGCTCGATCAGGCCGATGGCCTGGGACGGCCCCCAGGAGCCGGCGGCGTAACGATGCGGGTGGGGCGAATAATCCTGCCAGCCGGCGATGATCGGATCGACCCAGCGCCAGGCCTGCTCGACCTCGTCGCGATGCATGAACAGCGTCTGGTCGCCGCGGATGACGTCCGTCAGAAGGCGCTCATAGGCGTCGGGCGTGCGCTCGTCGAAGGCGGTGGAATAGCGCAGGTCGAGCTGGCGCGGCACGATCTTCAGCCGGCCCGAGCCCGGCACCTTCATCATCAGCTGGAGCTGGACGCCGTCATTGGGCTGGAGGCGGATCAGCAGGCGATTGGCGTAGAGCTTGTCACACGATCCGCCGCCAAAGATCGAGTGCGGCACCGGCTTGAAGGTGACGACGATCTCCGAATAGCGCTGCGCCATGCGCTTGCCGGTGCGCAGATAGATCGGCACGCCGGCCCATCGCCAGTTGTCGAGTTCGCAGCGGAGCGCGACGAAGGTCTCGGTGTTGCTAAGATGGCCGAGTTCGTCGGCATAGCCGCGCACGCGCTGGCCGTCGATCTGGCCGGTTCCGTACTGGCCCCGGACCGTGTAGCGCTCGACGTCGGGGCCGACGATGGGCCGCAGCGCCTTCAGCACCTTGATCTTCTCGTCGCGCACGGCGCCGGCCTCGAGCAGGTTGGGCGGCTCGATGGCGAAGAGAGTGAGCAACTGCATGAGATGGTTCTGGACCATGTCGCGCATCTGCCCAGCCTTGTCGTAGTAGCCGGCGCGGCTTTCGAGCCCCACCGTCTCGGCCACCGTGATCTGGACATGGTCGATGTCGCGGCCGGTCCAGGAGCGCTCGAACAGCGTGTTGGCGAAGCGCAGCACCAGCAGGTTCTGGACCGTCTCCTTCCCGAGATAATGGTCGATCCGGTAGGTCCGGTCCTCCGGCAGGATGCGCGCGACGGCGTCGTTGATCTCGCGCGCGGAGGCGAGATCGCGCCCCAGCGGCTTCTCGAGGATGACGCGCGAGGTCGGCGTCAGGATGTCGGCGGCGGCGAGGTTCTCGCAGATCGGGATGAAGAGGTCGGGCGGCGTCGAGAGGTAGAAGGAGCGAACGCGGCCATCGTCACCGAGCGCCTTCTTGAGCGCCTTGTAAGTCTCCGGCTTCACGGCATCGAGAAGCACGATGGTGAGGCGCTGCTGGAAGGCATGGATGTGATCGGGGGAGAGCCCCTCCTCCTTCAGTCGCTTGGCGATCTGCTTCGGCAGACCATCGACATCCTCCTGCTTGCGGACGATGCAGAGAATGCGGCTCTCGTCGGGAAGAACGCCTTCGCGGCTGCGCTGCGCCAGCGCCGGGAAGAGCTTGCGCAGGGCAAGGTCGCCGCCCGCGCCGAAGATCACCAGGTCGAAGGCGGGCACGGGCGTGCGCTCGGGAATGGTTTCGGGCCGCAGCGTGCGGCCGGCAATGGCGTCCATGGGTCAGTCGTCTCCGTGCCCGTCCGCGAATCCAGCGCGGCGTCCGAGTGGACGGCGGGCGTGCGACGAGAATGAGACCAAGCGCCGCGATTGCCAAACGCTCAGAGCGCAGGGCGGCCGGCCGTCAACCGCGGCGGAAGCCCTCGCTGGCGGTCAAAAGCTGCCGGGCATAGTCCGTCTGCGGGTTGCGGGCCGCGAGCGTGCCCGCCGTCATCTCCTCGACGCCGCGGCCGAACTGCATCACCAGCAGCCGCTCGCACATATGGCCGACGACGGCGAGATCGTGGCTGACGAGGATATAGGTCAGCTTGCGCTCGTGGCGCAGCGCCTGCAGCAGGTTCAGCACCTCGGCCTGGATCGAGACGTCGAGCGCCGAGGTCGGCTCGTCGAGCAGCAGGATCGAGGGCTCGAGCACGAGCGCGCGCGCGATCGCGACGCGCTGGCGCTGGCCGCCGGAGAGCTGGTGCGGGTAACGGAAGCGGAATGAGGACGGCAGGCCGACCTCCGACATCGCCCGCCCGATCCGCGTCTCGGCATCGCCGATGCCGTGGATGGCGAGCGGCTCGGCCAGCGTGTCATCGACCGTCTTCTTGGGATGGAGCGAGCCGTAGGGGTCCTGGAAGACCATCTGGACGGCGCGGTAGAAGGCCTTGTCGCGGATCTTCGGCTGGGTCTGGCCGGTGATCTCGACGATGCCGCTCCAGTCCCGGTTCAGCCCCGAGAGCACGCGCAGTACGGTCGACTTGCCGGAGCCGGACTCGCCGACGATGCCGTAGCTCTCGCCGGAGGCGACCGCGAAGGAGAGGTCCTTCACGACATGCGAGTCGCCGAAGGAGACGTTGAGGTTTTCGACGCGGATGGCGGGTTGCGTGGTCATTCAGATGTTCCGGGGTCGGCAGCCGCACCGCCGTCATGCTCGCCCTCGTGGCGAGCATCCACGTCTTGGTCATAGTGCTCGGCGCAGAGAGGCGTGGATGGTCGGGACAAGCCCGACCATGACGGGAGAGGCAAGGCGCTGAACGCGACGACCCTCATGCTAGCCATGCCGGGTCGCGCTGGAGGGTCGACAGCTTCGCGCGCGGATGGTCGAGATCGGGCAGACAGCCGAGCAGGCCGAGCGTGTAGGGGTGGCGCCGGGCGCGGGCGGACTCATCGGCGAGTTCGGCCGCCGGCAGCGTCTCCATCGCCTTGCCGCCATACATGACGATGACGCGGTCGCAGAAGGACTGCACCAGATGCAGGTCGTGGCTGATGAAGATCAGCCCCATGCCGCGCTGGGTGACGAGATCGTCGAGGATCTTCAGGATCTGCAGTTGCACGGTGACGTCGAGCGCCGAAGTCGGCTCGTCGGCGATCAGGATGTCGGGCTCGGCGATCAGCATCATCGCGATCATCACGCGCTGGCCCATGCCGCCCGAGACCTCGTGCGGGTAGAGGTCGTAGACGCGGCCCGGCTCGCGGATCTGGACCTGCTCCAGCATGGCGAGCGAGCGTTCCTTCGCCTCGCGGGCGCTGGCCTTGTGGTGGACGCGATAGGCCTCGGCGATCTGGTCGCCGACGGTGCGGACGGGGTTGAGCGAGAATTTCGGGTCCTGCATCACCATCGAGATGCGGCGGCCGCGCAGTTTGCGGCGCTCGCGCTTGTCCATGGTCAGGAGGTCCTGCCCGCGGAAGACCATGCGGTCCGCCGTGACGATTCCGGGCGGCGGAATCAGGTCGAGGATGGCGCGGCCGGTCATCGACTTGCCGGAGCCGGACTCGCCGACGATGCCGAGTCGCTCGCGGCCGAGCGTGAAGGAGAGCCCGCGCACGGCATGGACGATGCCGGTCGGCGTGTGGAAATCGACGCGCAGATTGTCGAGTTCGAGGAGGGGCTGGTCCGCAGGGGTCTGGTTCATGGCGCTCACCTCGCATCCATGACGTCGCGCAGGCCGTCGCCGAGCAGGTTGAAGCCGAGGGCGACGATGCAGATGGCGATGCCGGGGAAGGTCGCGACCCACCACTGGTCGAAGATCTGCTCGCGGCCGGCCGAGATCATCGCGCCCCATTCGGGGATCGGCGGCTGGGCGCCGAGCCCGAGGAAACCGAGGCCGGCAGCGATGAGGATGACGCCCGCCATGTCGAGCGTGGTGCGCACGATCAGCGAGGGCAGACAGAGCGGCACGACATGCTTCCAGACGATGCGCCATTGCGAGGCGCCCTGCAGGCGGATCGCGGCGATGTAGTCCTGCTGGCGGATGATCAGCGTCTCGGCGCGGGCGACGCGGGCGTAAGGAGGCCAGGCAGTGATCGCGATGGCGATGACCGCATTCTCCAGGCCGGGGCCGAGCGCCGCGACGAAGGCGAGCGCCAGCACCAGCCGCGGAAAGGCCAGAAAGACGTCGGTCATGCGCATCAGCGCTCGGTCGACCCAGCCGCCGAGATAGCCCGAGGCCGCGCCGATGAGCAGGCCGATCGGCCCGACCGAGACAACGACGAGCAGCACGATCACCAGCGTGACGCGGGTGCCGTAGACGATGCGGCTGAAGATGTCGCGGCCGAGCGAGTCTGTGCCAAAAAAGTTGGTGCCCGAGGGCGGCAGCAGGCGGCGGTCGAGATTCTGTGCCAGCGGGTCGGCGGTGGCGATCAGCGGCGCGAAGGCCGCGACCAGCAGCAGTGCGACGATGATGCCGAGCCCGACCATGGCGAGCCGGTTGCGCCGGAAGGCGAGCCATTTCCGGTACATCTGCCCGAGCCGCGCTTGGCGGCGGGAGGACGGCGAGTCGGTGAGGAGATAGTCGGTCCAGGTGGTCATGCCGGCCTCAACGCGTACGCGGATCGACCAGCCGGCCGAGGATGTCGGAGAGCAGGTTGACGCCGATGAAGACGGCTCCGATCACCAGCGTGCCGCCCAGCACCGCGTTCATGTCGGCGTTCAGGAGCGAGTTGGTGAGGTAGCGTCCGAGCCCGGGCCAGGCGAAGATCGTCTCGGTCAGCACCGAACCTTCGAGCAGGTGCATGTAGGAGACGGCGATGACCGTCACCAGCGGCACGAAAGCGTTGTGCATCGCATGACGCCAGACGACGCGGAATTCGGAGAGCCCCTTCACCCGCGCGGCGATGACGTATTGCTGCTGCAGCTCGGTGATCATGAAGCTGCGGGTCATGCGGCTGATATAGGCGACGCTGAGAATGCCGAGCACGGAAGCCGGCAGGACGAGATGGGACCAGGCGTCGCGGACGGCCTCCCAGTCGCCCTCGAGCGCGGCGTCGATCATCAGGATGCCGGTGACGGGCGTGATCAGGTCCTGGAAGGCGACGCCGGCGCGGCCGGGCCCGCCGACCCAGCCGAGCTTGGCGTAGAACAGCAGTAGCCCCATCAGGCCGAGCCAGAAGACGGGAATCGAATAGCCGAACAGGCCGATGATGCGGGCGACCTGATCGGGCCAGCGGCCCTGATTGACCGCCGCGACGACGCCGAGCGGGATGCCGAGCAGGCAGCCGATCAGCGTTCCGAGCGTCGCTAGTTCCAGCGTCGCCGGGAAGACGCGCTTGATGTCGTCGACGACGGTGTTGGAGGTCAGCACCGAGCGGCCGAGATCGCCGCTGAAGACCTTGCCGACATAGATCGCGAATTGCTGCCAGAGCGGTTTGTCGAGGCCGAGCTCGATGCGGGCGGCCTCATAGGTCTCCGGCCGGGCGTTGTCGCCGACGACCGCGAGCACCGGGTCGATCGGGATCACCCTGGCGATGAAGAAGGTGATCAGCAGCAGGCCGAAGATGGTGATGGCTACGGTGACGAGTTCTCGCGAGGCGATCTTCGCCCAGCGTCCCGCCGTTTCGCCCCAATGGCGTTTTCGAACCGGGCCGGCAGCCATGTCCGTCATCGTCGTTCTTCCGTGTTCGGCTCCGGCGAGGCAGGTGCGCCCCGGACCGGAAGCAAAAGCCCCGCCGCGGCCGGTCGGCCGAGGCGGGGCGTGTCGTGAGAGGCGCTCAGTTCTTGGCGATCGGCGCGTAGAAATTCGTGTCCGAGCTCGGACCGATGACCCAGTTCTTGACGTTCTTGCGCTCGGCCGAGACCTCGACCTGCTGGAACATGATCACGAAGGGCGAGACCTTCTGGTGCTCGCGCTGCAGATCGCCATAGACGGCGGCGCGCTTGGCGGCGTCCTGCTCGAGCACATTGGCCTGGGTGGTCTTGGTCATCTCGGGGATGTCCCAGGCGTTGCGCCAGGCCAGCGTCTTCGACTTCGCGTCCTCGTTGTTGTTCTCGTTGATGGCGAAGGTCTCCGCATTGGTGTGCGGGTCGAGATAGTCCGGGCCCCACTGGCCGATATAGATATCGTGGGTGCGGGCGCGGTACTTGGTCAGCGTCTGCTTGCCGTCACCGGGGATCAGCTCGAGCTTGATTCCGGCCTGACCCCAGGTCGACTGGATCGCCTGAGCGATGTCGGTGATCGGGCTGACCGAGCGCACGTCCATCGTGACGGAGAAGCCGTTCGGCAGACCGGCCTTGGCGAGCAGTTCCTTCGCCTTGGCGGGGTTGAACGTGTAGGGCTTGTCGTCGATCGCGCCGAGGAAACCCTTGGGCAGGAAGGACTGGTGCGCCTTGTAGGTGCCCTCGACGATGTTGCGCTCGATCGAGGCATAGTCGACGAGGTACTTGAGCGCCTCGCGGACCTCCGGCTTGGCGAAGTTCGGGTTCTTCGTGTTCAGGCCGAGATAGAGAATGTAGCCCTTGTCGCCCTGGACGAGCTCGATGTCCTTGTTGGCCTTGACCGCCGTCAGCTGGTCCTTGGACAGGTTGCGGGCGATGTCGATGTCGCCCTTCTCGAGCAGCAGGCGCTGCGAGGCCGGCTCGGCGACATGGCGCACGATGATGCGCTTGTTCTTCGGCGCGCCCTTATACCAGGCCTCGTTGGCATCGAGCGCATATTGCTCGTTGGGACGATAGGCGCGGACCTTGTAGGCGCCGGAGCCGGCCGAGTTCTGCTTCAGCCAGCCATTGCCCCAGTCGCCATCCTTCTCATTGGCCTTGACCAGCTTGCTGTCGACGATCGAGGCGACGCCGGAGGTCAGGCAGTTGAGGAAGAAGGTCGGCGCGAAGGGCTTGGAGACGGTGATGACGAGGGTGGAATCGTCGGTCGCCTTCACCTTCTCGGTGACGTTGTCCTTGGTGAAGCCGAACTGGGCCAGGATGAAGCCGGGCGACTTGTTCAGCGTCACGGCCCGCTGGAAGGAATAGACCACGTCGGCCGCCGTCAGCGGGTTGCCCGAGTGGAACTTCACGCCGGGGCGCAGCTTGAAGGTGTAGGTCAGATTGTCGGGCGTGACGCTCCAGCTCTGGGCGAGTTCGGGGACGAGCTCGTTGTTCTTGGCGAGGTCGACGCCCATCAGCTTGTCGTAGAGGTTGGTCACGACCTCGACGCCGGAGAATTCGAACGCCTCGGCCGGATCGAGCGAGATGATGTCGTCGATCTGCTTGGCCATGACCACCGTGTCCTTCGGGGTCTGGGCCAGGGCCACGGTGGTCTGGGCGGTCGTCGCCAGCAAGGCCGTGAAGGCCGACGCCACCATCAATTTCGCAACGTGACGCATCGCATTCCCCATCGGTTCGGATTGTCGGCCGCGCTCCGGCGGCCATTGGCGTGAATGTGGAACCAGTTGGCGGCTTCTGTCCAGCAGGACGAGGCGCATGTCCAGATGTTGCTGCACAGTTCTTGTGCATCGGGCTGGTCGGGATCGGGCAATGCGTCGCGAGTTGCGGCTTTGCGCGCCCTGCCGGCCTCGCTAACGTGAGCATGCTCCGGCGCCCGCCGGCCCATGACAAGCAGGTGCCCAGCCCTTGGCCATCATCGCCGCGCTCCACCACGTCACGCATTACCGCTACGACCGGCCCGTCACGCTCGGGCCCCAGATCATCCGCCTGCGCCCCGCGCCGCATTGCCGGGCGGCGATCAACAGCTATTCGCTGAAGGTCACCCCGGCCGAGCATTTCGTGAACTGGCAGCAGGACCCCAGCGGCAACTGGCTGGCGCGCTATGTCTTCCCGGAGCCGGTGCGGGAGTTTCGCATCGAGGTCGATCTCGTCACCGAGCTGTCGATCATCAACCCCTTCGACTTCTTCGTCGAAACCGATGCCGAGACCTTCCCCTTCGCCTATCCGGAGGAACTCAGGGCCGAACTCGCGCCCTATCTGGTGACCGAGCCCGCCGGCCCGTTGCTGACGGATTTCCTCGCCACGGTGGCGCGCGAACCGACCAATACGGTCAACTTCATCGTCGACCTGAACGCGCGGCTCGCCGGCACGATCGCCTATGGCATCCGCATGGAGCCCGGCGTGCAGGAGCCGGAGCACACGCTCGGCATCAAGTCCGGATCCTGCCGGGACACGAGCTGGCTGCTGGTGCAGATCCTGCGGCATCTCGGCCTCGCGGCCCGCTTCGTCTCCGGCTACCTGATCCAGATGAAGGCGGATATCGACCCGCTCGAGGGGCCGCGCGGCACGGACAAGGACTTCACCGACCTCCACGCCTGGGCGGAGGTCTATATCCCCGGCGCCGGCTGGATCGGGCTCGATCCGACCTCGGGCCTGCTGACCGGCGAGGGCCATCTGCCGCTGGCGGCGACGCCGCATTACCGCTCGGCAGCGCCGGTCTCAGGCCTGGCGAGCTATGCCGAGACGGTCTTCGATTTCGACATGAGCGTGGCGCGCGTCCATGAGGTGCCGCGCATCACCCTGCCCTTCTCGGACGAGTCCTGGCAGCGCCTCGACGCGCTGGGCGAGCGCGTGGAATCCGATCTTCAGGCGCAGGATGTGCGGCTGACGATGGGCGGCGAGCCGACCTTCGTCTCGATCGACGACCAGACCGGCGAGGAATGGAACACCGCTGCGGTGGGGCCGACCAAGCGACAGCGCGCGGATGTGCTGATCCGGCGCCTGCGCGAGCGCTTTGCGCCCGGCGGCATGCTGCATTACGGCCAGGGCAAGTGGTATCCGGGCGAGAGCCTGCCGCGCTGGGCCTTCGCGCTGTACTGGCGCGCCGATGGCGAGCCGATCTGGCGCGACGCCGCGCTGATCGCCCGCGAGCCCGGGGCTCCGACCGGCGTCGACCGCGAACTCGAGGCGGGCGCGACCATGGCCGAAGCGGAGGCCCTCGCCGAAGGACTGTCAGACAAGCTCGGGCTCGGCGCCGACTATGTGCTGCCGGCCTATGAGGACACCGGCTTCTGGCTGCTGAAGGAGGCGCAGCTTCCCGACAATGTCGATCCGCTCGACCCGCGTCTCGCTGACCCCGAGGAACGCGCGCGGATGCAGCAGGTCTTCCAGCTCGGGCTGGGCAAGCCGCGCGGCTACGTCATCCCGGTGCAGCGCTGGCAGAGCCAGGCCGGCGACCGGCGCTGGCGCTCGGAGAAATGGCGCCTGCGGCGCGGCAAGCTCTTCCTCGTGCCGGGCGATTCCCCCGTCGGCTACCGGCTGCCGCTCGGCTCCCTGCCGGTGGTGCCGAAGGCGGAATACCCGCATATCCACCCGCAGGACCCGATGGAGACCCGCCCGCCGCTGCCGCGCGCGGCCGGCGGCTTCGGCCCCGCGGTCGATCCGCCGCATGAGGCGCCGGTCAAGCCGGAGCCGCACCCGACCCAGGACCCGCCTCATCAGACGTCGCGCTCGGTCGAGACCGGCGGCGCCGCCGCGCAGGACCGCACCGAGCAGGAGATCGGCGGCGAGCATGTGCGCACCGCGATCAGCCTCGAAATCCGCGACAAGGTGCTCTGCGTCTTCCTGCCGCCGGTGGAGCGGCTGGAGGATTATCTCGACCTCGTCGCCAGCGTCGAGGCGGTGGCACGCGAGCGCAACCAGCCCGTCCATATCGAGGGCTATGCGCCGCCGCACGATCCGCGGCTCAATGTCGTCAAGGTCACGCCCGATCCCGGTGTCATCGAGGTCAACATCCACCCGGCACGGAACTGGCGCGAGGCGGTCGAGATCACGCGGGGCGTCTATGAGGAGGCGCGGCTGGCGCGGCTCTGCGCCGAAAAGTTCATGGTCGACGGGCGTCACACCGGAACGGGCGGTGGCAACCATGTCGTGCTCGGCGGCGTCACACCGCCGGATTCGCCGTTCCTGCGCCGGCCGGACCTGCTGAAGAGCATCGTGCTCTACTGGAATCGGCACCCCTCGCTCTCCTATCTGTTCTCGGGGCTTTTCATCGGCCCGACCAGCCAGGCGCCGCGCATCGACGAGGCGCGGCACGACGCGCTCTACGAACTCGAGATCGCGCTGGCGAACATCCCGGGGCCGGACGCCCCTTCGATCCCGCTCTGGCTGGTCGACCGGCTGCTGCGCAATCTCCTGGTCGACGTCTCCGGCAACACGCATCGCACCGAGATCTGCATCGACAAGCTCTATTCGCCGGACGGGCCGACGGGACGGCTCGGGCTGATCGAGTTCCGTGGTTTCGAGATGCCGCCGGATGCGCGGATGAGCCTGGCGCAGCAACTTTTGGTGCGGGCGCTGATCGCGTGGTTCTGGCGCGAGCCGCAGACTGGCCCGCTGGTGCGCTGGGGCACGGCGCTTCATGACCGCTTCATGCTGCCCGAGATGGTCTGGCAGGATTTCCGCGAGGTGCTCGCCGATCTCGGCCGGGCCGGCTACGCCTTCGATCCGGTCTGGTTCGAGGCGCAGGCCGAGTTCCGCTTCCCCTTCTTCGGCAAGGTCGAGCATGGCGGCGTCGAGATCGAGATCCGCCAGGCGCTCGAACCCTGGCATGTGCTCGGCGAGGAGGGCGCGATCGGCGGCACGGTGCGCTATGTCGATTCCTCGGTCGAGCGGCTTCAGGTCAAGGCGAAGGGGCTGGTGCTAGGGCGCCATCTCGTCACCTGCAATGGACGGCGGTTGCCGATGACGCCGGCCGGGACCACGGGCGAGAGCGTCGCGGCCGTGCGCTTCAAAGCGTGGCAGCCGGCGTCGGGCCTGCACCCGACGATTCCGGTCCATGCTCCGCTGACCTTCGATATCGTCGACACCTGGGTCGGGCGCTCTCTCGGCGGCTGCGTCTACCATGTCGCCCATCCCGGCGGTCGCAATTACGAGACGCCGCCTGTGAATTCCTATGAGGCGGAGGCGCGCCGGCTCGCGCGTTTCGAGGCAATCGGCCATACTCCCGGGGCGCTGGCGATTCCGCCGGAAGAGCGCAGCGCCGAATTCCCGCTGACGCTGGATCTGAGGCGGCCTGCGGGAGTGTAGACGAAAGCGATGGCAGCCCAGGGCCGATCCCCCTCCGTGCGCGTGAGGACGGAGCGTCGCAACGCTCTGCTGGCGGATTATCGCCCTCTTCCGGGCGTCTATGACGAGATCCTCGGTGCGGACGGCCAGGTCCGCCCGCAATGGGAGCCCTTCCTGACGGAGTGGTGCGCCTTCTCGCCCGAGGAGCTGAATCAGCGCTTCGGCCTTGCCGACCGCCATGTCCACGACACCGGCGTCTCCTACCGCGTCCATGGCGACATCGATCCGCGCGACCCGACCGCAGGCGAACGGGCCTGGCCGCTCAGCCATGTGCCGCTGGTCATCACCGGGGCGGAGTGGCAGACGATCGCGGCCGGCGTCGCCCAGCGGGCGCAGCTCTTGAGCGGGCTGCTCGAGGACATCTACGGCCCCGGCGAGATGATCGCGAACGGTCTCCTGCCAGCGTCGGTGGTGACGGGGAGCCCGGACTATCTGCGCCCGCTGCAGGGCGCGCCCGGCGGCGGCACGCTGCAGCTCTATGCGGTCGATCTCGGGCGCGGACCGGACGGGCGCTGGTGGGTGCTGCAGGACCGCACCCAGGCCCCGTCGGGAACCGGCTATGCGCTGGAAAACCGGCTCGCCCTATCGCGCGCCTTCCCCGACATGTTCCGGACCATGAACATCGAGCGGCTGGCGGCCTTCTTCCAGGCCTTTCGCGCCGGCCTCGTCGCTCGGTCCAAGCGCGTCGAACCGCGGATCTGCCTGCTGACGCCAGGGCCGCTGAACGAGAGTTACTTCGAGCAGACCTATCTGGCCCGCTATCTCGGCTTCCTACTGGTCGAGGGCGGCGATCTCGTCATGAGCGAGGGACGTGTGCATGTGCGCACCATCGCCGGGCTGAAGCGCGCGGACGTGATCTGGCGCCGCATCGACGGCGATTTCGCCGATCCGCTCGAACTCAACGCCTCTTCGGCGCTCGGTGTCGCCGGGCTGGTGCAGGCCGTCCGCAAGGGCAGCGTGCATGTCGCCAACGGGCTGGGCTCAGGCGTCGTCGAGGCGCGCGCCCTGATGGGCTTCCTGCCTGCGCTGGGCCAGCGTCTGCTGGGCGAAGCGATGATTCTGCCGAACGTCGCGACCTGGTGGTGCGGCCAGCCGCGCGAGCGGGCCGTGGTGCTGGAGCGCTTCGACGAGATGAGCATCGCCCCGGCCTTCCGCAGTGCCGGCGGCGGGCTCGACAGCGGGCCGGTCGTGGTGGCCGATCTTCCGGCCGCCGAGAAGGAGGCGCTGAGGCGCCGCATCGAGGCGCGGGGCATGGACTATGTCGGGCAGGAGGTGGTGCGGCTCTCGACCACGCCGGTGTTCCAGAACGGGCGGCTGCAGCCGCGCCCGATGACGCTGCGTGTGTTTGCCGCCGCCACGCCCGACGGCTGGAAGGTGATGCCGGGCGGCTTCTGCCGGATCTCCGACGAGCGGGACGCGCGGGCGGTGAGCATGCGCAGCGGCGTGCGTTCCAGCGACGTCTGGGTGACCTCGGATGCGCCGGTCGACCCCGTTTCGCTGCTGCCGGCGCCCGACCGCATCACCATCCGCCGCATCACCGGCACGCTGCCGAGCCGCGCCGCCGACAACCTGTTCTGGCTCGGGCGCTATCTGGAGCGGACGGAGGCGACGCTACGGCTGGTGCGCGCGCTGCTGGGGCGGCTGATCGACACCGACCCGGCGCAGGGCCGCAACGAGACGCTGAAACGCCTCGCCAATCTGCTCGTCGCCTGGGGCGCCGCCCCCGGCGGGCGCGGCCAGACTCCGGCCGGCCAGGCCTCGGCGGCGCTCCACGCGCTCGACCAGTACGGCTCGGCGATCTCGACGATGCGCGAGGCGCGACGCACGGCCTCGGTCATCCGCGAGCGGCTCTCGATCGACGCCTGGCGGCTGTTCGGCGACATGCAGGAACAGCTGACCCTGGAGCCGGGACGCGAGCCCAGCGAGGGCGAGGCTTATGAGATCGCCGACCGGGCGCTGAAGTCGCTCGCCGCCTTCTCGGGCCTCAGCCAGGAGAACATGGTGCGCGGCCCGGGCTGGCGCTTTCTCGACATCGGGCGACGGCTGGAGCGCGGCATCGCGACCTGCCGCTTCGCCCGCCATTTCGCCGAGACCAATGCGCCGGGCGACGCGCTCGACGCGCTGCTCGACCTGACGGATTCGCAGATCACCTATCGCTCGCGCTATCTGCTCGGCGCCAGCCTGCAGCCCGTCCTCGATCTCGTGATGCTCGACCCCTACAATCCCCGTTCCGTCGCCTTCCAGATCGACCGGCTCGACACCGAGATCCGGGATCTGCCGTCGCTGACCGAGGACGGCATGCTGGAAGCTCCGCGCCGGCTGATCCTCAAGCTCGCCGCCGAATGCCGCACGGCCGAAGCCTCACGGCTCGACCGCACCAGCATCCTGCTTTTCGAGCAGTTGCTGATGGGCGTCTCGAGCGCCATCGCCGACCGCTATTTCCTGCAGAGCAGCGGTCCGGAAGCCTCGCGCCTGACAGGCATCGCGTGATCTACGACCTGCGTCACGTCACGACCTACGCCTATAGCCGGCCGGTCCCCTTCGCGCGCTGCATCCTGCGGCTGCAACCCCGCAACGACGGCGGGCAGAGCGTCCAGAGCAGCGAGCTCATCGTGACGCCGCGCCCGGCCGAGCGCGACGACGGCGTCTGCTTCTTCGGCAACCGGATGACGACGCTCACCATCGCCAAGCCACATCGCGAGCTGAAGATCGAGATGCGGGCACGCGTCGAGGTGCGGCGGCCGCAGGCGCCCTTCCCCGCTCTGACGCGCAGCTGGGAAGAGGTCGGCGAGCAGGCCCTCGCCTCGGCCAGCCTCGCGCCGGATTCCCCGGCGCATCACCTCTATCCCAGCCGTCTCGTGCCGCCTGTCGCGGCCGTCACCGACTATGCGCGCAACAGCTTCCCGCCGAGGCGACCCGTCCTCGAGGGGGCGACCGAGCTGATGGCGCGCATCAAGACCGACTTCACCTATGATCCCGAAGCCACCGAGGTCTCGACGCCGCTGGAGGAAGCCTTCCGCCAGCGCCACGGCGTCTGCCAGGACTTCGCCCATGTCATGATCGCAGGACTGCGCGGGCTCGGCCTGCCGGCGGCCTATGTCAGCGGCTACATCCGCACCGTGCCGCCGCCGGGGCAGAAGCGGCTCGAGGGCGCCGACGCCAGCCATGCCTGGGTGATGCTCTGGTGCGGGCCCGAGACCGGCTGGATCGGGCTCGATCCGACCAACGACCTGATCGTCGCCGACGATCACATCGTCACCGCGTTCGGGCGCGATTATGCCGACGTCTCTCCGCTCGACGGCGTGGTCATCGGCCCCGGCTCGCAGAAGATCGGCGTGGCCGTCGACGTCATCCCGATCGGCTGAGCGCCTGCGGCCACGCAGACCAGCCCGAGCTACTTTTCTTTTATTGGTTGCCATGGCAACTTGTTTCCGCGCAGCCGCCGGCAAGGCGGGCGCAGGGAGGATGTCGTGCGAACTCAGGTGGCGATCATTGGGGCCGGCCCGTCGGGGCTGCTGCTCGGCCAGTTGCTGCATCAGGCGGGGATCGACAGCGTCATCCTCGAACGCAAGAGCCGCGACTATGTACTCGCGCGCATTCGTGCCGGCGTGCTCGAGCAGGGCACCGTCGGCCTGCTCGACAAGGTCGGGGCCAGCGGACGGCTGCATGCGGAGGGCCTGCCGCATGACGGCTTCGAGCTGCTCTTCGGCGAACGGCGCCACCGCATCGCCCTCAGCGAACTGACCGGCGGCCGGCACGTCACCGTCTACGGGCAGACGGAGGTGACGCGCGACCTGATGGACCAGCGCGCCGCGCAGGGCGGCAAGACGGTCTTCGAGGCCGACGACGTGACGCTGCACGGCTTCGACGGCACCAGCCCCTATGTCACCTATCTCGACGGCGGCGTTCCGAGGCGGCTCGACTGCGACGTCATCGCCGGCTGCGACGGTTATCACGGCGTCGCCCGCGCCAGCATTCCGGCGAGCGCGCTGCGCGTCTTTGAGCGAGTCTATCCCTTCGGCTGGCTCGGCATCCTCGCCGATGTGCCACCCGTCTCCGACGAGCTGATCTATGCCCGCAGCCAGCGCGGCTTCGCGCTCTGCTCGATGAGATCGCCCACGCGCAGCCGCTACTATGTCCAGTGCGGGACCGACGAGCGGGTCGATGCCTGGTCCGACCAGCGCTTCTGGGACGAGCTGCGCCGAAGGCTCGACCCCGAAACGGCGGAAGGCCTGACGACGGGGCCCTCGATCGAGAAGTCGATCGCGCCACTGCGCTCCTTCGTGGCCGAGCCGATGCGCTTCGGCCGGCTGTTCCTCGCGGGCGACGCCGCCCACATCGTGCCGCCCACCGGCGCCAAGGGCCTCAACCTCGCCGCCAGCGACGTGCATTACCTGTTCGAGGCGCTGCGCGAACTTTTCCTCGACCACTCCGAGGCGGGCATCGACGCCTATTCGCAGACAGCGCTGGCCCGGGTTTGGAAGGCGGAGCGCTTCTCCTGGTGGCTGACCTCGCTGATGCATCTCTTCCCGGAGCAAAGCCCGTTCGAGCAGCGCATGCAGCAGGCCGAACTCGACTATCTGGTCTCGTCCGAGCACGCGATGGCGGCGCTGGCGGAGAACTATGTCGGGTTGCCCTACTGACGGAGGCGCTCAGGCGGCCTGCGGCTCCCGCTGCGTGGCGTGGCGTTCGCCCCACGCCTTCAGCGCCATGATGACCGGCTGCAGCGTTCGCCCCCTGTCCGAGAGCGAGTATTCGACCCGCGGCGGCACCTGCGGATAGACGACGCGCAGGATCAGCCCGTCAGCCTCCAGCTCACGCAGTTGTGTGGTGAGCATGCGCTGGGTCACGCCGGGGACGCGCTTGCGGATCTCGTTGAAGCGCAGCGTCCCGCTCATCAGGTGATAGAGCAGGATTCCCTTCCATTTGCCGCCGATCAGCCCCAACGCGGCCTCGACCGGGCAGCCTGCGGAACAATAGGGCTCCTGAAAACGAGGAGGCATCACGGTATCCTTTTCGGCACTATCGGCGGAAATTGTGCGTTCTTGCGGCATCCGAGAATAGGGATCATCTCGCCTGCATTGCAATGCAGGAGACCTCCCCCATGCGCGCCATCGGCTATCGCGAACCCCAGGACATCAGCGCCGAAACCAGCCTCATCACCCTCGATCTGCCCGAGCCCGTCGCGACCGGCCGCGACCTGCTGGTCGAGGTCAAGGCGATCTCGGTCAATCCGGTCGACACCAAGGTCCGGCGCAACGCCCGCCCGCCGGAGGGCGAGGCGCGGATTCTCGGCTGGGATGCGGCCGGCATCGTCAAGGCTGTGGGTCCCGAGGTCACGGCCTTCGGGCCCGGCGACGCCGTGTTCTATGCGGGTGCGCTGAACCGCCCCGGCGCCAACATGGAGTTCCATCTCGTCGACGAGCGGATCGTCGGACCCAAGCCGACAAGCCTGTCCTTCGCCGAAGCCGCCGCCCTGCCCCTGACCATGATCACGGCCTGGGAGATGCTGTTCGACCGGCTGAAGGTGCGTGACCCCGTGCCGGGCGCGGCGCCGGCCCTGCTCATCGTCGGTGGGGCGGGCGGCGTCGGCTCGGCGGCGATCCAGCTCGCGCGCCAGATGACCGATCTCACCGTCATCGCCACCGCATCGCGGCCGGAGACCCGGGCCTGGGCGAGCGAACTCGGCGCGCATCATGTCGTCGATCACAGCCGCCCGCTGGCGGAGGAGGTCGCGGCTCTCGGGATTGGAGCGTCCGGTTTCGTCTTCTTCACGACCCACACCGCCCAGCATCTGCCCGAGGTTCTGAAACTGGTCGCGCCGCAGGGGCGGCTCGGCGTCATCGACGACGCGCCGACGCTCGATGTGATGCCGCTCAAGAACAAGTCGCTGTCGCTGCACTGGGAGCTGATGTTCACCCGCTCGCTGCACCAGACCGCCGACATGCAGGCGCAGGGCGACCTGCTGGCCGAGGTGGCGCGGCTGGTCGATGCCGGCGCGTTGCGCTCGACCCTGACCGAGAGCTTCGGCCGGATCGACATCGCCAATCTCAAGCGCGCCCATGCCCTGCTCGAAAGCGGCAAGGCCAGGGGGAAGATCGTGCTTGAGGGCTTTTGAGCGTCAGGCGTGACGCGGGAGCGCCGAACCGTTCACCGGGCGGCGCAACACGGTGAGCAGCCGAGCCCGCCCTTGCGGATTCCCGCTGGGTCCGCGCGGTCGGGCCAACTGATGGCAGCCGGCCCGGAACCCCTCCGGGCCCAGGCCGTTCCTCAAAGGCCTCCGCACCTTCGGCGGAGGCGACAGCAGAAAGGAACGTCATGCACAGACGCTCATTTTTGGCCGTCCTGGTCGGCAGCTTGACCATGGCGACGAGCGGAGCCGCTCTGGCGGCATCGACCGTTTCGAACGAGGCGCAGGCCGATGCCGTCGATCTTGCGGGACTCGACGAAGCAGATTCTGAATATGCCCATATGCCGCCCGGACCGCGGCATCGCGGGCATCGCGAATGGCACCGGCGCCGCTGGGCCCGGCGTCGCCGCCGCCGGATGCGCCGCATGCGCCGCCGCTGGCATCGCGGTCGCTGGCATTATTACTGGTAGCCGGCCGATAGCTTGAGGCGCTGCCCCGACATGACGACGCTCGCGCTCCGCTGCGCGGGCGTCAGGCAGGGGTGGGGAACTCGGATCCCGACCATTCGACGGGGACCTTCAACGTTCCGGCGACGATGGAGCTCGCCGCAGCTTCGATCCGCCCCCGGATATCGACGGGCACCGAGGGGGCCATAACGAGCCGGACAGCCTCCGGCGTCTCCAGCCCGAGCCGCTTGATCTCGCCGGTGGCGAATTTGCCCGCGGTGAAATCCGCCACCGCATCGAACAGGGCCCGGCCGGAATCGGCGAAGGCGGAGGCGATGAAGACGTCGGGCGCGATCGCGGTCCAGTCGCCGACATTGCCGATCTGCTTGACGCCGCGCTCGCGGCAGGCGGCCGTGACGCCGTCGCGACCGGCATTGAGCATGGTGAAGATCACCTGCGCATCCTCGGCGATCATGGCGCGGGCGACCTTTTCCGACAGGGCGTTGTCGTCCTGGTTGCCGGAGAAATTCGTCAGCAGGATCACCTTCGGGTCGGCATGAGCGACACCGGCGGCATAGGCGGCGCGGCCCTTCAGGCCCGGCGTGACGCGGATGCCCGACATATGGCCGACGACACCGGTGCGGGTGGTCAGGGCGGCGAGCATGCCGGCAAGGAAGGCCGACTGCTCCTGCAACACCTCGTAGCTCGCGAGGTTGGTTCCCGTGACGTTGCCCTGGGTCACGGCGAAACGCACCGACGGGAATTCGGCCGCCACCGCCTTGGCGGCGGCGTTGTTCTGGCCGCCATGGGCGATGACGAGGTCGGGCCCGGCAGCCGCGAGTTCGCGCAGCGCGGCCGTCAACTCCTCGGGCTTCGGCTGGACGCCCTGTTTGAAGGCGACGGAGACGCCGAGACGGGCTTCGGCCAGCTTCAACCCGTCATAGCCCGCCTGCATGAAGCCGCGATCGTCGATGCGCCCGGCAAAGAGCGCGGCGACCTTCTTCGGAGCCTGAGCCCGCCCGAGGGTCGGCAGGCAGGCGGACGAGATCAGGGCGAGCGCGGTACGGCGGTTCGGACGAAGCAGGGTCATCGTGGCGGGGTGCCTCCGGTTGAGATCAGCCGGGAGCAAAGACCAGATCGGCGGGCGCTGCAATGTCGGAAGACCGGGCGGCGCTGCGGCCGCCCGGTCCCGAGTCGTCTCAAGCCAGCGTGTAGGCGGTCTTGACCGTGGTGTAGAACTCTTTGGCGTAGGCCCCCTGCTCGCGGGGTCCATAGCTCGAGCCCTTCCGGCCGCCAAAGGGCACATGGTAGTCGACGCCCGCGGTAGCGAGGTTGACCATCACCATGCCGGCTTCGGCATTGCGCCGGAAATGCGTCGCATGCTTCAGCGAGGTCGTGCAGATGCCGGAGGACAGGCCGAACTCGGTGTCGTTGGCGATGGCGAGCGCTTCCTCGTAGTCCTTGACGCGGATGATATTGGCGACGGGCCCAAAAACCTCCTCCCGCGAGATCCGCATGCTGTTCGTGGTCTCGGTGAAGAGCGCCGGCTGGAGATAGAAGCCGGGGGTCTCGCGGTTCAGGAGCTCGCCGCCCCAGACCAGCTTGCCGCCCTCGTCCTTGGCGATCTGGATGTATTTCAGATCCTGGTCGAGCTGGCTCTGGTCGACGACCGGGCCGATATGCGTGCCGGCCTTGAGCGCGTCGTCGACGACGACGCCCTTCAGCCGCTCGATGCAGGCCTCGACGAAGCGGTCATGGATGCCGGACTGGACGATCAGGCGCGAGGACGCCGTGCAGCGCTGGCCGGTGGAGAAGAAGGCGCCGGTGACGGCGGCCTCCACCGCGACCTTGAGATCGGCGTCGTCGAGCACGACGAGCGGGTTCTTGCCGCCCATCTCCAGCTGAACCTTCTTCATCGGCGAGGAGGCGATGCAGGCCTCCGCCACCTTGCGGCCGGTCGCGACCGAGCCGGTGAAGGAGATGGCGTGGACGTCCTTGTGCTGAAGCAGCGCCTGGCCGACGACCGAGCCGCGACCCATGACCAGGTTGAGCACGCCCTTGGGCAGTCCGGCGCGCTGCAGGATGTCGACCAGCGCCCAGGCCGAGCCCGGCACGAGGTCCGCCGGCTTGATGACGACGCAATTGCCATAGGCGAGCGCGGGCGCAATCTTCCAGGCGGGGATCGCGATCGGGAAGTTCCAGGGCGTGATCATGCCGACGATGCCGACCGGCTCGCGCGTGATCTCGACACCGACGCCCGGGCGCACCGAAGGCAGGGCCTCGCCGGTCAGGCGCAGGCATTCGCCGGCGAAGAAGGCGAAGATCTGGCCGGCGCGACCGGCCTCGCCGATGCCCTCGGCCAGGGTCTTGCCCTCCTCGCGGGAGAGCAGGCGGCCGAGCTCCTCCTTGCGGGCGAGGATCTCGTCGGACGCCTTCTTCAGGATCTCGTAGCGCTCCTGCGGGCCGGAGCGGCTCCAGGCGGGAAAGGCGGCCTTGGCGGCGGCGACGGCGTCGTTGAGCTGATCGACGGAGCCCTGGGCATATTCGCCGACGACGTCATTGGTGTTGGAGGGGTTGATGTTGCGCGAAACTTGCGAGCCGCCGGCCCATTCGCCAGCGATCAGGTTCTTGAACATCTCGGTCATCAGCGGCCTCCCACGGCGTTTTGTGTTCGCCGCGCGGTGTAGCCGTTCTGGCCGGCGATGACCATTGCCGCGGCGGGACGGGCCAAGTCCGCTCGCGCATGGAGGGCGCTCAGAACTCCGCGTCGAGCTCCTCGACCTCCTCGGGCTCGGCCTTCGCGGCTTCGATCCAGCGCTGCAGCACGGGCCAGGCGGCGATGGTGCGGCAATAGCTCCGGCAGGCTTCGTCCAGCGCGACGTCATAGGTGAGGAAGCGCAGGCAGACCGGCGCGTACATCGCATCCGCCATCGTCAGCGTCCTGCCGAAGAGATAGGGCCCGCCATAGCGCTGCAGGCAGTCGCGCCAGATCTCGGTGACACGGTCGATATCGGCCTGGGCGCCGGCCCAGACCTTGAAGCCGGGGTAATGCGCCTTGAGGTTCATCGGCAGGGCCGATCGCAGATTGGCGAAGCCGGAATGCATCTCGCCGCAGATGGCGCGGCAATGGGCGCGGGGGGCGGCGTCCTGCGGCAGGAGGCCGGCATCGGGCCTGATCTCGTCGAGATAGGCGGCGATGGCGAGCGTGTCCCAGACCTTGATGCCGTCATGGGTCAGGCAGGGCACGAGGAAGGAGGGCGAGAGCAGCAGCAGCTCGGCCCGCGTCGAGGGGTCGTCGGCGGAGAGCATGTGCTCCTCCACCTCGAGACCCGCCATCATGCAGAGCAGCCAGCCGCGCAGCGACCAGGACGAGTAGTTCTTGCTGCTGATCGTCAGTGTCGCGCCGGTCATGGCAGGCATCCTCTGCGGCAGTCAGAGATCTAGCAAGAGCCATTCCACTGCGGAATGCGGATTAGAACAATCTTGCGGAAACCCGCTTTTGCAGTGCAACATCGAGCGGGGCGCGGCCTGCCGCCGGAGAATGCCGGTTGCGGCCCGCCGGGCTGTTCAGCAAGGGCGCGTCGCGATGCTCTATCTCGCCTATCAGGCCCAGTCGGATCTGTTGAATCCGGCCCGGATGCTGGCGCAATCCGCCCTGGCGGCGATCGGCGCGCGGGCGATGAGCGGCCAGCCGGTAGACTGGCGCGCGACGGCGGCGGCTTACGAGATGGTGACGCGGGCGGGCCTGACCCATGAACGCCCGCCCTACCACATCGAGAGCGTGCGCGAGGGCAATCGCGACGTGCCGGTGACCGAGGAGGTGGTGCTCACCCTCCCCTTCGGCAGCCTGCTTCGCTTCCGCAAGGACAGCGACACGCCGCAGGCCAAGGTGCTGGTCGTGGCGCCGATGTCGGGCCATTTCGCGACGCTGCTGCGCAACACGGTGGCGACGCTGCTGCGCGACCACGACGTCTACATCACCGACTGGCACAATGCCCGCGACGTCTCGCTGGAGGCAGGCCCTTTCGGCTATGACGACTATGTCGACACGCTGATCCGCTTCGTCGAGACGCTGGGGGCGGACACGCATATCGTCGCCGTGTGCCAGCCCTGCGTGCAGGTGCTGACGGCGGCGGCCGTGATGGCGCAATCGGGCAGCCCATTCCAGCCGCGCAGCATGACGCTCATGGCCGGGCCGGTCGACACCCGGATCAATCCGACGACGGTCAACAAGCTCGCGACCGACAAGCCGATCGAGTGGTTCCGGCGCAATCTGATCGCGACGGTGCCGTCACGCTTCCCCGGCGGCGGTCGCAAGGTCTATCCGGGCTTCGTGCAGCTCGGCGCTTTCGTGGCGATGAACATGCAGCGCCATGTCAACGCGCATATCGACATGTTCCTCCACCTCGCCACCGGCGAGACGGAGGAGGCGCAGAAGATCAAGTCCTTCTACGACGAATACTTCGCCGTGCTGGACCTGCCGGCGGAGTTCTATCTCGAGACCGTGCAGTGGATTTTCCAGGAGGCGCGGCTCGCCGCCCGCACCCTGACCTATCGGGGCGAGCCGGTCGATTGCCGTGCGATCCGGCGCACCGCCCTGCTGACCGTCGAGGGCGAGCGCGACGACATCTGTTCGCTCGGCCAGACCTCGGCGGCGCATGACCTCTGCTCGGGGCTGAAGCCCTTCCGCAAGCGCCACCACATGCAGGCCGGCGTCGGCCATTACGGCGTCTTCTCCGGCCGCAAATGGGAGGGGCAGATCTACCCGATCGTCCGCAACATGATCCTGGCCAACAGCTGAGGCCCCGGAGGCCTCACTTCTCCTTGATCGACAACCCGTTCTTGCCGACCGAGATCTCGACGCCCTCGGGCTGCTTCTTCTCCTGGTAGAGGGCATAGCCGGTGGCGGCGAGGCCGACGACAAGGGCGAAGACGAGGGCAACAAGCAACTGGCGCGAGGCGAGCATGTGACGATCCATGTGAAACCGCATTCCCTGCGGCGCGTTGACAACTTGCGACCCGCCCCGATGTTCCCGGACATCCGCGTCCGGCGGCGGGCCCGTTCGGAGAAGGAGACCGCTATGCCGGACAGCGAACTGCAGCAGAGCGTCTGGGAGGCGCTGGAGCGCCACCCGGTCTGCATGGTGACGACCGTGGTCGACGGGGCGATCCGCACCCGCCCGATGAGCGGACATGTCGAGCGCGAGCATCACCGCCTGCTCTTCATCGTCCATCGCGAAACCGGGCTCGTTGCGGCCGCCGGTCAGCCGACCGGGCTTTCGATCGCGATCAGCGACGAGGCCCGGAACTTCTATGCGGCCGTGCGCTGCGCCGCGGCGGAGATCGAGGACCGCGATCTTCTCGCCCGGATCTGGACGCCGGTGACGGGGGCGTGGTTTCCGGGCGGCCCAGACGATCCGGAGGCGACGCTGCTAGCGTTGACTCCGGAGAGCGCGGAGATCTGGAACGGGCCCTCGAGCGGCGTGTTGGTGGCCTTCAAGCTCGCCACGGCGAAGCTCTTGGGACGGACGCCCGATCTCGGCGTCAACGCCAGGATCGACATGCGCTGAGACGGCGTCGCCGTCTCAGGCAGCCTGTCCGGCCGGCGGCGGCTCGATCCCCTCCGCCCGCGCCATGCTGCGACCGAGGATCGCGATCGACAGACTCGACCAGGCAATCCCGAGGCACCAGCCGCCGATGACGTCCGTCGGCCAATGGACGCCGAGATAGATCCGGCTGAGCCCGATCAGCACGATCATCACCCAGGCGAGCCAGACGCAGAGCCGGGCGATGTCCTCCCGGCGGGAGGCCAGGCCAACGAAGCCCGCGATGCTTAAAAGCGTCACGGCCGAGAGGAAGGCGTGGCCGCTCGGGAAGCTGGCGGTAAAGGTCAGCGCCGCATGTTCAACGATATCGGGCCGGTCGCGGCCGATCAGAATCTTCAGCACCGTAGAGGCGAGCGTCGCGGCGAGCACCGAGACGGCGAGCCCGATCGCCAGCGGCCGGTGTCGACAGATCCAGAGCGAGAGGCTCGCAGTGATCGTCATCAGGCCAAGACCGACGAAACTGCCGAAGGCGGTCATGTCGCGCACCGCCTCCTGCAGCCAGGCAGGGCCTATCGGCGAGGTCGGGTCGCCCGCCTCGCGGAAGAACAGGACGATGCTGCGGTCAAAGGCGAAGCTGCGCCCGGAGACGATGAAGAGAGCCAACCCCAGAAAGGCGAAGCCGGCAGCGACGGGAAACAGCACACGCGGGGACAACACGAAAAAACCGCCTCCGGAACAGGGACCATCGGGACATAGGAGCCAAAGGTCGGGACGCAACCCGCTCGCTAGCCGGCGAGCCGATCGCGCGCGGCAATCAACTGGATCGCTCCCGGCAGGAGCGCGTAGCGGAGCGGGCCCGCCTTGCGTTCGACCTCGCCGTCGAAGGTGATATGCCCACGGCGCTGGTCGCGGCGCGTCAGCGTCACCTCCTCCGCCGTGAAGGAGGTCAGGTTCGGTGAAGTCCGCCAGCCGCCGGACACGACGGACAGGGCCGCCTTGCAGCGCGAATAGATGCCGCCCGCCTTGAGGATATGGACCTCGAACAGGCGGCCGTCGAGCCTCGGGCGCCGCCATTCCGCGCCCTCGAATCCGTTGACGGTGACGAGCACGGCGTCCGCCTGGACGACGCTGCGTTGGCCCTGGACGCCGATATCGACCGTAACGGCCCGTGTGAACAGGATCGAGCGCGTCGCTGCGACGACGAAGGCGATGGCCCGGCTGAAGGGAAAGCGACGACGCGCCTGCTCGCGCTCTCGTGCCATCAGGCTGAAGAACCCCATGCCGGACAGTGAATGGAACAGGCGGTCGTTGACGGTGCCGATGTCCAGAACGACAGCCTCGCCCTGGCAGAGCGCTTCGATCTGCTCCTCCAGCGTCCCGGTCAGGCCGAGATCGCGGCCGAGCACATTGACGGTTCCGAGCGGGAGCACGCCGACCGGCCGGCCGGCCTGAAGCAGGACGGGCAGAACGCCGTTCAGCGTGCCGTCGCCGCCGGCGATGACGGGGATGCTGTCAGCGTTCTCGATCGCCAGCGACAGGGCATCGTCGAGTTCGCGCGGGTGCACCAGCCGCACCTCCGCCGTGCAGCCGCTCGCCTCAAACGCCGCGACGATCCGCGCCGCGAATGCGTCGGGCCCCGCCTCGAGAGCGGTCCCGGCCCGAGCGTTGACGACGACGGTGTGGTGCATGGGCCGGGGAGTGAGAGGGAGGGCGGGAAGGAGAGGTCGAACGACGACAATAAGGCCAGGACGAGATACTCGCCCTTCAGGAATGGATGGTTAGCGGTGAGCCATCCTGCCGGTGCCCGGCGGCGAATGCCGGCGAGGGCATGGGATCCTCGATTTCCTCGGTGATCACCTCAAACCGTTGCAGCGTGTGCGGCCCGAACGAGCTGAGCATCGCCACATCCGTCGCGTCGCGGCCCCGGGCGATCACGACACGTCCGATCCGCGGCACGTTGTGGCGGGCGTCGAACGTGAACCAGCGCCCGCCGAGATAAACCTCGAACCAGGCGTTGAAGTCCATGGGCGCGGGATCCCGCGGCACGCCGATATCGCCGAGATAGCCGTTGCAGTAGCGCGCCGGCACATTCATGCAGCGGCAGAGCGCGACCGCGAGATGCGCGAAGTCGCGGCAAACCCCGATCCGCTCCTCGAAGGCCTCGGCGGCGGTGCGGGTGCTGCGGGCGAACTGATAGCCGAAGGTCAGATGGTTATGGACAAAGTTCACGATCGCCTGGACGCGGGCCCAGCCGGCGGGAATGTGGCCGAACAGGCTCCAGGCCTGGGCCGAGAGCTTGTCGGTCTCGCAGTAACGGCTGCCCATGAGATAGACGAGCGCCTCGTCGGGCAGACGCGCGGGGGGCACTTCCATCGCGGTCAGCTCGACCGGGTCCGGCGCGCCGGAGTCGTGAACGATGCCCTCGGCGCGCAGCGCGATCCCGCCCGCAGGGGCGGTGATCCGGCGGCAGATGTTGCCGAATTGGTCGATGTATTCCCTGGCGGCGATCCGCAACAACGGGTCGCGCAGGGAGACGATGTTCAACTCGTCGGCGACCAGGATGTCGTGACGACGCGACGGGTGGATATCGAGCAGCGTCACGAGCGGCAGATCCTGCTCGCAGATCATCTCGATGTTGTATCCGTAACGGATGCGCATGACGCCCTCGCGGTTCGCCCTGTGCGCCGCGGAGAAGGCAGCGCTTCCTGAATGGGCCGCCTCCAACCCCGGCGCTGACGCGGGATTGGAGGCTCTCACAAAACGGAAGATGCGGGCCTTTCGGCCCGCATCCCGCCGCCACGACGGTTCGGCTGGGGGGATAGCAACCGCCGCGACTTGCGTCTGGGCGTCGCCTACATCATCCAGTAGGGCATCGTGCCGTAGTAATCGTGGACCCGCTTGCCATAGGTGCGGTCGTCCCAATCCGGCTCGCCCTGACTGTCATACATCGGCGCCGCCTCGAGCTTATCCTTGGTCATGGGGACGACATAGCCGCCTCTTTCCGGATCGAAGTCGAGAACGCTCCAGGGGATGGGATGATACTTCTCGCCGAGACCGAGGAAGCCGCCAAAGGACATGATCGCGTAGGCGACCTTGCCCGTCTTTTTGTCGAGCATGACGTCGTAAATCTCGCCGAGATGCTCTCCTGCGGTGTTGTAGACCTCGGTACCCGCCACTCGCGCTCCGGCAATCAGCGGATTCGACGAAACCGTGGACTCCGACGTCGAGAACGTGTCGCGCAGGGTCATGATCGTTTCCTCCATCGGGAGCAGCATTCGGTGCTGCGGATCGTCGGAAGAACGCCGCTTCGGAGCCAAAGGTTCCGGCAGACCAGTGGCTTTTCGATCGGACCAGCAACCGCCCATCTCTGGCGGGGACCTGTCGGTGGCGGCCCGATGCGGCGGAACCTTTGTCGAGAGAGCACGTTCCGTTGGGCAGCCGGCCATCGCGCCGCCACGATGTGCACCTCATTCTGGCGTCCGCGCGGCAATGCTCCGAAACGACAGCGCCAAGGAAACGAACCCATGAAGAAGATTCTGATCATCGCCGCGGTTGCGGCCACGCTCGGCGCCTGCACGGCGCAGGAAGAGCGGACCGCGGGCGGCGCGCTGATTGGCGCGGGCACTGGTGCTGTGATCGGCGGCCTTGCCACCGGCCGGGCCGGCGGCGCCCTTGCGGGTGCGGCCATCGGTGGCGCTGGCGGCGCGATCATCGGCTCGGCCAGCGGACCGCGTACTTGCGTCGGCCGCGACGAATACGGCCGTCGCTTCCGCTACGATTGCTGAGCAACGCCGCCGCTGTTGCGGTGAGGTTGAGGCCCGGCTGGCGCGATGCGTCGGCCGGGCTTTTTCGTGTCGGCGTCAGACCGCTCCGTATGGCCCGAAACGGCCGACGAAACGGTGGCGGTTTCCAGGGTACAGCAGCCGCACCGCCGTGACCGGAGCTTCATGATTCCATGTCCGCCGCTCGATCAGCAAGCAGGCTTCCCCGGGGGCGATGTCGAGCAGGGCGGCATCATCAGGCTCAGCGGGCACGGCACTGATCGCGTGTTCGGCCTGTGACCAGAGGCTGTGCTGCAGCAGCCAGTCGCCCGGCGGGGTCTCGGTGAAATCCTGATCCGCCGCGGCCGGCACGGTCGCGAGATGGATGACCCGCTCCTCCAGCACATGCGGCTGATCGTCGGCGCGATGCAGCGTGACGAGATGGGCGATCCTCGCGCCGCGCTTCAGCCCGAAGCGCAGCGCCAGCTCGGGCGTCGGCCGGCCGTCATGACGCGCCAGAACCTCGAAGGTATAGCGCTGCCCCAGCCGCTCCACCTCGGCCGGGATCGACAGGATGTCGAGCATGGCATGGGTCGTCGGCGGGCTCGCCACCACGGTGCCCGAACGACGACGCCGCGTGATCAGGCCCTCGCGCGCCAGCTGTACCAGCGCACGATGAACGGTCATGCGGGAGGCGCCAAGCCGTTCCATCAGCGCGTGCTCGGGCGGCACCGGGGTTCCGGGCGGCCAGGTGCCACCGAGGATGAGATCGCGGATCGCGCGGCGGATCTGGTCATAGACCGGGCCTGCGCCATCCAGCTTCACGGCGTCGAGCCGGTCATGAGCCATCGCCGTCACAGCGCCGCCAGCAGCTTGCGCATGACGCTGCCGAAGCGGCCCTTCACCCGCTCGCGGCCGCGGTGGCGCCCCTCTGCGACGAGGTGCCGGCCGCCGACGATGACATCCCGCACCGGCAGCGCATTGGCGGCGAAGATGGCACTGTCGAGGGCCGCCTCGCCCGTCTTGCCGATGAGCGCCGGATGGTCGGCATCCAGTGTCACGAGGTCCGCCCTCATCCCCGGCGTGAGCACGCCGAGCGCCCTTCCGCAGGCCCGAGCGCCACCTACAGCGGCGGCCCGCCACAAAGCCACGCCAGTCGGAGCGTCTTCCTCGGCGAGCAATGCACGGCGGCGGTCGCGCAGGCGCTGCGAATATTCGAGCAGGCGCAATTCGGAGCCGGCGTCGATCTGGATGTTGGAATCGCTGCCGACGCCGTAAGCGCCGCCGGAGCGCCGGTAGCGCACGCCGTCGAAGATGCCGTCGCCGAGGCTCGCTTCCGTGATCGGGCAGAGACCTGCGACGGCGCCGCTGGCCGCGATCGCATCGCGCTCGGCATCGTCGAGATGGGTGGCGTGGATCAGGCACCAGCGCGCGTCGAGCGCGACCGTGTCCGCCAGCAGGGCGACGGGCCGGCGTCCCATGATCGCGATCGAATCCTCGACCTCGCGCATCTGCTCGGCGACATGGATGTGCAGGGGCGTGCCAGGGCGAAGACTGGCGAGCCAGTCCAGATCCTCCAGCGCGACCGCGCGCAGCGAATGCGGCGCAAGGCCGAGGACGGCGTCAGGCAGAGGGCGGATCGCGGCTTCGCTCGCCTCGATCAGCTTCAGATAAGAGTCGCGGTCGTTGACGAAACGGCGCTGGCCGTGGACCGAAGGTGCCTGGCCGAAATTGCCGAAGCGGTAGAGCACCGGTAGCAGCGTCAGGCCGAGCCCGGTTTCCTCAGCGGCGCCGGCGATCGCGGCCCCCATCGCGGCGATGTCGGCATAGGGGCGCCCGTCCTTGTCGTGATGGAGATAATGGAACTCGGCCAGCGCCGTGAAGCCGCCCTCCAGCATCTCGACGAAGGCCTGGGCGGCGAGCGCCTGCACGTCGTCGGGATCGAGCCGGTCAAGGAAGCGGTACATCACCTCCCGCCAGGTCCAGAAAGAATCCTCGCTCGCGCCACGGCGCTCCGAGAGGCCCGCCATGCCACGCTGGAAGGCGTGGCTGTGCAGATTGGGCATGCCGGGCAGAGCAAGCCCCGAGAGACACGTATCGCCGGGTTGAGCCCCGACGTCCGTCTCGAGCGCCGTGATCGTGCCCGCCGAACTCGTCAGACGCACATTCTCGGCAAAACCATTCGGCAGCAGCGCCTGCTGCAGATGCAGGGTCAGGGTCACGGCGTCTCTCCAGCGTCCAATTGCCTATGCAATTAAGGGCTTGTCATTTGCATATGCAATTAGCTAGCATACTCACCATTCGAGGATAGTCGAGAGGATGCGGCATGGCGACGATGTCGGCTGAGGCCCCGACCTGCGACCGGCTCTGGACGAACGCCCGTTTGGCGACGATGGCGTCCTCGGTGGCGGCGCCCTATGGCACAGTCGAGGATGGCGTCGTGGCCGCCCGCGACGGGCGCATCCTCTATGCCGGGCCGCGCCAGGAAGCGCCGGCCTTCCGCGCCGCCGAGACGATCGATTGCGGCGGGCGCTGGATCACGCCGGGGCTGATTGATTGCCACACCCATCTCGTCCATGGCGGCGACCGCGCCCATGAATTCGAGCTGCGCCTGCAGGGCGCGAGCTACGAGGAGATCGCGCGCGCCGGCGGCGGCATCCTCTCCACGGTGACCGCGACCCGGGCGGCGAGCGAGGATGCGCTGTTCGCCAGCGCCGACCGGCGGCTTTCGGCCCTGCTGGCCGAGGGCGTGACCACGGTCGAGATCAAGTCCGGCTACGGGCTGGAGATCGAGGCCGAGGTGAAGACGCTGCGCGTTGCGCGCCGGGTCGGGCGGGAGCGGCCGGTGCGGGTGCGCACGACCTTCCTCGGTGCTCATGCCGTGCCACCCGAATTCAAGGGCCGCTCCGGCGACTATACCGCGCTCGTCGCCGGGCCGATGCTCGACGCCATCGCGGCAGAGGGGCTGGCGGATGCGGTCGATGTCTTCTGCGAGGGCATCGCCTTTTCGCCCGACGAGACGCGGGCCGTCTTCGAGGCTGCGCAGGCCAAGGGGTTGGCGATCAAGATCCACGCCGAGCAGCTCTCCAATCTCGGCGGCGCGGCGCTGGCAGCCGAGATGGGGGCGCTCTCGGCAGACCATCTCGAATATCTCGACGAGGCCGGCGTGATCGCCATGGCAAAGGCCCGCACGGTCGCGGTGGTGCTGCCGGGCGCGTTCTACTTCCTCCACGAGACGCAGAAGCCGCCGATCGAGTTTCTGCGCCGGCATGGCGTGGCGATCGCGCTCGCGACCGACGCCAATCCCGGCTCCTCGCCCCTGACCTCGCCGCTTTTGGTGATGAACATGGCCTGCACGCTGTTCCGGCTGACGCCGGAGGAGGCGCTGGCGGGGCTGACCCGCCATGCCGCGCAGGCGCTCGGCCTCTCCGACGAAATCGGCACGCTGGAAGCGGGCAAAGCTTGCGACCTGGCGATCTGGGACATCGAGCGCCCGGCCGAACTCGCCTACCGCATCGGCTTCAACCCGCTTTACGCCCGGATCTGGAACGGACAATGAGCACGCCCCTTCTCCTCGACCCCGGCCATGCCGCCCTGACGCACTGGCGCGACGTGATCGACGGCGCGTCGATCACGCTTTCCTCGGCGAGTGCAGATGCGATCGCGGCCGCCCAGGCCATCGTCGACGACATCGTCGCGGCCGGCACCGTGACCTATGGCGTCAACACCGGTTTCGGGAAGCTCGCCAGCGTCCGCATCGCGGATGGCGACCTCGCGACGCTGCAGCGCAATCTCATCCTGTCGCACGCGGTCGGCACCGGCCCTGCCCTGCCCGACGGCGTGGTGCGGCTGATCCTCGCGATGAAGGCGGCGAGCCTGGCGCGCGGGGCCTCCGGCGTGCGGCCGATCGTGGTCGAGGCGCTGCTCGGCGCGCTCGAGGCCGATGCGCTTCCGGTCGTGCCGGCCAAGGGCTCGGTCGGCGCTTCCGGCGATCTCGCGCCGCTCGCCCATCTCACCGCCGCGCTGATGGGCGTCGGCGAGATCAGACTGAAGGGCGAGGTGATGCCGGCTGCCGACGCGCTCGCGCGGATCGGCCAGGCGCCGCTGGCGCTCGGCCCCAAGGAGGGGCTGGCGCTGATCAACGGCACGCAGGTCTCGACTGCGCTGGCGCTCACCGGCCTCAGCGCCATGGCGCGGGTGTTCGATGCCGCGCTGGTCGCCGGCGCGCTCTCGGTCGATGCGCTGAAGGGCTCGGACACGCCGTTCGACCCGCGCATCCAGGCCTTGCGCGGCCAGCCCGGCCAGATTCGCGTCGCGGCGCTGCTGCTGGAGCTGATCGCCGGCAGCGCAATCCGCGACAGCCACCGCTTCGGCGATTCGAAGGTGCAGGACCCCTATTCGCTGCGCTGCCAGCCGCAGGTGATGGGCGCGGTGCGCGATCTGCTCGCCAATGCCGCCGCGACGCTTGCGATCGAGGCCAACGCGGTCACCGACAACCCGCTGGTTCTGGGGCCGGGCGAGGTGGTTTCGGGCGGGAACTTCCATGCCGAGCCGGTGGCCTTCGCCGCCGACATGCTGGCGATGGGGCTGTGCGAGATCGGCAACCTGTCGGAGCGGCGGATCGCGCTTCTGGTCGATCCCGTGATGAGCGGCCTGCCGCCCTTCCTGGCGCGCGATGCCGGGCTCAATTCCGGCTTCATGATCGCGCAGGTGACGGCGGCCGCGCTCGCTTCCGAGAACAAGCAGAAGGCCTATCCGGCCTCAGTCGACACGATTCCGACCTCGGCCAATCAGGAAGACCATGTCTCGATGGCGACGCATGGCGCCTATCGCCTGCTCGACATGGCGGCGAATGCCGCGAGCATCATCGGCGTCGAGCTGATGGCAGCGGCGGAGGCGATCGAGCATCATCGCCCGATGACGACGAGCCCGCGGCTGGAGCCGGTGCTGGCGCTGCTGCGCGGCGAGATCGCGCCGCTGACGGAAGACCGCTACCTCGCCCCCGATCTGGCCGCGGCGACGGAACTGGTTCTGTCGGGCGCCGTGGGCCGGGCGGCGGGGCTGGATTCGTTTGCGGAGTTCGGGGCGTGAGGCGTGGGCAAAGAGCGGTCCTCGTCAACCGAGCAGGCGCGGGGAACCCCTCTCCCGTAGGGAGAGGGGCAGGGGTGAGGGGTCGGCCGTTTGACACCGTGGCCGTGACCTCCCCGCAGCCGCCGTCAGGGATGTGTTTCACTGGTCCGGGGGCCTACACCTCACCCCTGCCCCTCTCCTTACAGGAGAGGGGTTCCCCGCGCC
>NZ_LSKN01000307.1:0-22339 GCF_001557075.1 Methylobacterium sp. CCH7-A2 | reverse complement strand
TCATCTCGTCGAGATGGGCGACGGCCTGGCTCATCTCGTCGATGCCGTTGGCCTGCTCGCCCGACGCCGCCGAGATGTCGGCGATGGTGGCGGCGACCTTGCGGGAGGCGCTGAGGATCTGCTCCAGCGCCTCGCCGGCCTGGCGCACCAGCTTCACGCCCTCGCCGACCTCGGTGTTGGAGGAGGAGATCAGGGCCGAGATGTCCTTTGCCGCCGAGCTCGAACGTTGGGCGAGCGTGCGGACTTCGGAGGCGACGACCGCGAAGCCCTTGCCGGCATCGCCGGCGCGGGCGGCCTCGACGGCCGCGTTCAGCGCCAGCAGGTTGGTCTGGAAGGCGATGTCGTCGATCACCCGGATGATGTCGGAGATCTTGGTCGAGGCGTCCTCGATGCGGGCCATGGCGTCGACCGCCTGGCTGGCGATGGCGCCGCCGGTCTGCGCCGCCTTCATCGCCTCGTCGGCAATCGAGGCTGCCTCGCGGGAGGCCTGGGCCGAGGCCTTCACCGAGGCCGCGAGCTCTTCGGTCGTCGCCGCCGTCTCCTCGAGCGAGGAGGCCTGCTCCTCGGTGCGCTTCGACAGGTCGTCGGCACCCATGTTGATCTCGCGCGCCGCCAGCAGAATCGCTTGGGACGTCGAACTGATTGCTCCGAGGATTTCTTGCAGCCGCTCTGTCGTCATATTGATGGCCCGCTGCAGCTCCGCAAACCGGCCTGAGTACACGCCATCGACACGGTGTGTCAGGTCGCCTTGCGCGATGGCGCCCATTGCCACAGCGAATTCACTGGTGGCTTCCTCGACGGATTGGTTGATCGCGTTGATTCCCTCGACGAGGCGGTTTAGCCCCTGTTCCGCCACACGGGTTGACGCCCGCGCGGAGAAGTCGCCCCGTTCTGCGCTGGCTACGATCGCCGCAACATCATCAACGACGCGTTGAGTAGACCGGCTCTTTTCATCGGAGCTCATGGCTTCAACACGCATTCTTTCCTGGTCAGCCTCGGCACGCTTCTGCAAGCCGCTCCGAAAGAGGTCGACCGCGCGTGCAATTTCGCCCACTTCGTCCCGCCGAGAGCCACCCTTGACCTCGGCATCCAGGTGGCCCGCCGCCAATTGCGACATCGTCTGGATCAGAGCCCGCAATGGCCGTGATACGCTGAGGTTCAGCCAAGCAGCGACCGCCATGTATGCAAGCAAGAGCGGCAGAAGCACAATCAGAACCGCGTTCAAAAGCTCCCCGAACGCCGATTGGATGTCAGAGGTATGTAAGCCGGCTGCGACCACCCAGTCCCATTCCGGTACCGCCTGAACATACGAAATTTTCTCGGAAGGGATTTCATCCCCGGGTTTCTTCCATGAGTACGCGATAAACCCTGCCCGTTGGGATTTAGCCAGATCGACCATCTCCTGAATGATAGGACGACCGGTTGTGTCCTTGACCCCCAGCGCCGACTGCCCCTCCAACTTCGGCAGCAGGGGATGCATCACCATCTGGCCCTTTGTGTCGAATATGTAGATGTAGTTGCCGCCGTCAAAACGAGATGAGCGGAGCATCTCTGCCAATCGCGACTTGACCTGCTCTGGCGCTTCGCTCGCCGCCCGTGTCGACCGCTGGCCTTCGATCATGGTCACAGCCGCTTCGACCAGAAAACGGATTTCCGAGCGTTTCTGCGCGATCATCGCGTCACGAGCGCGCGTCAAACTGAAAGCGACCGCACCAACCGCTATGATCCCGCTCAGAACGGCAAGTAGCGCAAAACGCCGAGAAATAGTCAGGCTCAGGGACATTCAATGCCTCGAAAAAATGCAAGTGCCTACCGATACGTCATCGTCAGTCTCGAAAAGGTTAACTGCACCTTAGCGGGAACGTTTTTCGGTGGGTGATGGAAGGTCAGCGCAGCGCACCAAGCGCTCTCGTGTCAGCCTCATGATAAGCGGGCCGTACAGCATCGGCTGAACAGCCAGGTTGCCCACGGTGCGCTGAACTTCAGCTTTGTGAAGGAGGACCGATGTCGGCTTGTGATGCGTTCTTCCCCGACCAAAGTCCGGCGCTTGTGGGCTGAGCCGCCGATTGGCCAAGCCTGTCGCTGACGGGGACCGCCGTCGACACAGTATCGGATGACGATCCGCCGTACAATCGACAGGTTGCCACTCATAACGGTCGATGTTTCAGAATCGACTTTAGGTATCGACAGGCAACAGTCCGTTAGTTGTAAAACTGCAGATTCAGATCTCAGTCTACACTAAAATCTTATCGCTGGCTCAACCAACAGGCGGTGTGCCGTGCGTGTGAAAGCTCTCGATCGTCTTCAGGCCCCAGGCCTGCCCCTTCTTCCGTTCTGTTTCGGTCCAAGTCACCGTTTGCCAGTCTGGATCGAGGATCAGACGTGCGCCCGCATTGGCGATCTCAACACGGTTGCCGGCAGGCTCGTAGACATAAAGAAAAAAGGTCTGCTGGACGGCGTGTTTGTGGGGGCCCGTTTCGATGTGGACGCTGTTCTCAAGGAAGATGTCGGCCGCTTCCAGCACGTGCTCGCGCTGGTCGACGGCGTAAGTCACATGGTGGAAGCGCCCGGTGCTGCCGGTGTAGTCACGCGTATAGGCGATGTCATAGCTCTTGTTGTTGACCGTGAACCAGCAGCCGCCGAGCTCGCCTGAATCGAGCACAATCTGCTCCGTCACCCGGCTGCCCAGAGCCTTGGGCAGGAAATCCCGGATCACACCGACATCGCGCGCCAGCAAGTTGAGATGGTCCAGCCGGCGCACGGCGCAGCCGCGGCCATGGTTGCGCTGCGGCTGGTTTTTCAGTGCCGGCTTCTCATGTGGCGGAGCAACATATTTGTTGGTGTCGAAATAGATCTCGAAGATGTGGTCGTCGGGATCGCGGAAGCGATAGGCGCGGCCATGGCCGAGATCACCCTCGACCCAACCCATACCGGCGCCGAGTGCCTCGACCGCTGCGACCCGGCGCAGCAGGGCCTGCTCGCTGGTGGCGCGATAGGCGACATGGCCGATCCCTGTGGTATGCGAGGCCGTGAGCTTCAGCGTGTGGAATTCGTAGTCGTCCCAGGCGCGCAGATAGACGCTGTCGCCCTCGCGTCCGCTCTCGGTCAGGCCGTAGATATTGACGAAGAAGTCGAGGCTGTCCTGCGGCTTGTCGGTGAACAGCTCGACATGGGCGAGATGAGCGATGTCGTGGATCGGTTCGGGCGTCATGGCGACCTCGGGTTCAGTCAAAAAGCGTCACGGCAGGATCAGTCGCTAGGCAAAAAATCGGACGAGCCCCGTGGCCAGGACCGGACAGGCGAAAACGAGTCCCAGGCGCACAAGGTCCGCCGCGACATAGGGCAGGACGCCGCGATACGTCTCGTTGATCGGAATACCGCGCGCGATCGAACTGATGACGAAGACGTTGAGGCCGATCGGTGGTGCAGTGAGCCCGATGCCAACGACGATGAGCACAAGGATGCCGAACCAGATGGCGACCTCGTCGGGTGGAAAGCCGAAATCCAGCGCTTGCACGAGCGGGAAGAAGACCGGCAGCGTCAGGATGATCATGGCGAGTTCGTCCATCACCGCGCCGAGCAGGATGTAGCTTGCCAGCAGCATCGCCAGCACGAGCGGTGGTGATAGTCCCAGTCCGGCGATCCATTCGGCGAGATTGGTCGGCATCTGCGTCAGCGCCAGGAAGGCATTGAAGACCTCGCCGCCGAGCAGGATGATCAGGATCATCGCCGAGGTCTCCGCCGTGATCCGCAGGCTGCGCGTGATCGCGGGGCGATCGAGCTTGCGGGTGGCGACACCGGTCAGCAGCATGGCGATGGCGCCGACGGAGGCGCCCTCCGTCGGGGTGAACAGCCCGCCATAGATGCCGCCCAGCACGACGACTGCCACCGTTACGGCCGGCCAGACTGCGAGCAGGGCCGGCAGGCGTTCGCGCCAGGGCATGCGCGGCAGGACCGGCGCGAGATCGGGCTTTCGCCGCACGACCAAAGCGATCGTGATGCAGTAGAACAGCGCGGCGAGCAGGCCGGGGATCAGCGCCGCCTGGAACAGTTTGGCGATGTTCTGCTCGGTCGAGATCGCATAGACGACGAGTACCACCGAGGGCGGGATCAGGATGCCGAGCGTGCCGCCGGCCGCAATCGTGCCGGTGGCCAGCGAGCCGGCATAGCCATAGCGCTGGAGTTCGGGCAGCGCTGAGCGGCCGAAAGTCGCTGTGGTTGCGACGGAGGAGCCGCAGATCGCGCCGAAACCGGTGCAGGCTCCGATCACCGCCATGGCGAGCCCGCCTTTGCGATGGCCGAGGCAGGTGCGCGCGGCTGTGAAGAGATCCCGCGCCAGGCCCGACTGCTCGGCCAGTGCACCCATCAGGATGAAGAGCGGGATCACCGTCATGGTGTAGTTGGCGAACAGGAAAAAGGGCGTCGTCTTAATGTAGTTGAGAAAGTTGGGGAGGCTCGACATCGAGACGTAGCCGCCAATGCCGACCAGCAGCATCGCCATGCCGATTGGCATGCGCAGGCCGATCAGCAGGATCATGGCGATAAAGCCGCAGCCGGCCGCGAGATTACCGGACATGGCGCGCTCTTAGGCCACGCAGCCCCACCGCCGTCGCCGTGCCGCCGAGCAACGCCATGAGGACTGCACAGATGGCGACCGCCCACCAGGTCGGCAGCGGATAAACCTGAAGCGTCGTCCCGCTGGCGCGTTGTTCGATGGCGCCGACCACCATGCGCCAGGACAACACCAGCGCCACGAACCCAAACAGCGCGTCCCAAACTGAATCAATGATGTGGCGTGCCCGCTCAGGCAGCCGTGTCGTGAAGGTATCGACGATGATGTTTCCACGGGCGGCGAAGCAGAGCGGAAACAGGCAGAAGGCGGCGATCGCCGCCGCCAGTTGCACGATCTCGAAATCGCCGTCGATGCCCGAGCCGGTCACGATCCTGCACAAGACACTGACCGTGACCAGAGCCGCGATGGCGATGAGGATCGCGCCGCCCGTCAAGGCCAACCCGCGCGCGATCAATCCGATTCGAGGGCCGGCGAGCCGGTCCTCGGGCTGTTCTGCCTGCAACGCCATGGCTCAGGCCGCCTGCTCGTGCTTGGCGATCAGGGCCGTCGCTTCGGCGAGCAGCGCATCTCCGTCGATCCCCTTCTCCTTGACCGATTTGATCCAGGTCTCGGTCACCGGTGAACAGGCCGCCTTCCAGCGGGCCACCTCATCGGCCGCCAGAACATGGATGGTATTGCCGCGCTTGCGAGCCATTTCCTCGACCTTGGGCGCGGTGTTGTCGAACATCGCAGCGACCAGGGCGGTCGCGACCTGGCCGGAGTTCCGGTCGATCACGGCGCGCAATTCGGGAGCGAGGCTCTGATACCGGGCCTTATTCATCGCGAGCACGAAGGTCGAGGTGTAGAAGGTCGGCGTGCCGGGAAAGGCGGTGTGGTTCTTGACCATCTCCTGCAGCTTGATCGACGGCACGATTTCCCACGGTACGACCGCACCGTCGATCACGCGCTGCGAGATCGCCTCCGGAACCTGTGGCACCGGCATGCCGATGGCGGAGGCGCCGAGAGCGCGCAGGCCCTCGCCGGCCAGACGTGTCGGGAAACGCAGCTTGAGGTTTTTCATGTCCTCGAGCCGCGTCACCGGGCGGCTGGAATGGATCAACCCGCCATCATGCGCCCAGAAGCAGATCGGGTGGACATCGCCGAACTCGGTGCCGAGATGCTTGGCCGCAAAGTCCTGGACGGCGCGCGAATTGGTCTGCGCGCGCTTGGCTGCGATGAAGGGCAGTTCGAAGACCTCGATCTTCGGGAAGCGGTTGGCGGTGTAGCCCGGTAGCGTCCAGACGAGATCGACGACGCCGTCCCTGGCCTGGTCGAAGAGCTGCGGTGGGGCGCCGCCAAGCTGCATTGACGGAAACACGTCGATCTTGATGCGTCCGTCGGATTCGGTCTCGACCTTCTTGGCCCAGGGCACCAGGAACTCGCGATGGCCAGGCGACACGCCGGCCATGAAATGGTGCAGCCGCATCGACACCTCAGCGGCGCCGGCGCGGCCGATGGTTAGGATGGCGGGCGCCGCGATCAGGCCCGTTAGCACATGACGACGATCAAGCATTGGAATCCTCCCGTAATGAGTTGCGGCCGCTGCCGCTTCTTCTGTTGTCTGGCGGGTGGTCAGTCTTCGTCGCGATAGACAAGGCCGGCTTTGGCCAGCCCCTCGCGCATCGCGTAAATGTCGAGGCCGAGCTCGCCGCTGGCGAGACGCCGGCGTTTCTCTTCCTCGTTGGCCTCGCGCTTGAGGGCCGCTGCAGCGACGGTCGCAGCCTCGAGGCGCGGCACGACCACGACGCCGTCGTCATCGGCGACGATCACGTCGCCGGGGTGGACGAGCGCCCCGGCGCAGACGACCGGCACATTGACGCTGCCAAGCGTCGCCTTGACCGTGCCCTTGGCCGAGATTGCGCGCGACCAGACCGGGAAACCCATCTGCGTCAGGATGCGCACGTCGCGCACGCCGGCATCGATGACCAGGCCGAGGCCGCCTCGGGCCTTGAGCGAGGTCGCGAGAAGGTCGCCGAACATGCCGTCGGTGTTGTCGGTGGTGCAGGCGACGACGAGGATATCGCCGGGCTTCATCTGCTCGATCGCGACATGGATCATCCAGTTGTCGCCAGGCTGGGCGAGCACCGTAACGGCATTGCCGGCGATCTGAGCTCCCGCATAGATCGGCCGCATGTAAGGCTTCATCAGACCGCTTCGGCCCATCGCCTCATGGCTGGTCGAAACGCCGACCTCGGCGAGGGTCGCAATATCGGAAGCGGCGGCGCGTTTGTCGGTGCGGATGACGACGGGGGTCATGCCAGCGTCTCCAAGGCTTCCGGGAAGAGGCGCTGATAGGCCTCGCCATAGGTCATGGCTTTGCCGGAGTTTCGCCCGCCCTGGACGCCACGGTTCAAGGCAACGCGCGTGTAATACTCCCAAAGATGCTTCTGGGCGGCGAGGATCTCGAAAGCCTTGCGCTTCACCTCCCAGACCTCATCGATTTTGAGGATCACGTTCGGCTTGAAGTTGCACTGCTCGGGCTGGTGCGGCTCGAACAAGAAGAGTGGCGGGGCGGCGTAGACGCGCTCCGGATCGGGTTTGTGGCCCGCGGCCTGGGCGATGATGCGTGCCTCCTGGGCGAAGCGTGTCGCCTCCGGGTGGTCGACGTTGTAAGGATCGTCGAGCGCATGGGTCAGCACGAAGCTTGGGTTCAGCTCGTGGAAGATGTCGATAGCGCGGTCGAGCATGGCCTCGGTCGTGCGCAGCGGATAGTCGCCGGCATCCATGAACTCGATCTCGGCGCCGAGTACCGCCGCAGCGCGCTCCGCCTCGTCGCGGCGCTGGGCCTTGACCTCCTCGATCCGCACACCGGCCTTCTTCCAGGCGAACTGGCTCTCGCCGCGCTCGCCATAGGACAGGCACAGGATCTTCATGCGGAAGCCTCGCTTGGCATGAAGTGCAATGGCGCCGCCGGCTCGCCAGACGAAATCGCCCGGATGGGCAGTGATGACCAGACCTGTCTTGGGCAGGCTCGACATGGGCTCAGGATCCTTTGAGGTGTGACTTCATTCGGCGGCTTGCGCCCGACGCATCGCGAGCACGCGCGCGGGTACGAAGGCCTGGCCGTCCATCAGGATGCGGGCGGTGCGCAGCAATCCGGCGCGCTCGACGACAGGATGCGCGGCGGTACCCGCCACTGTCAGTGCGACAGAGAACTCCCCGGTCGGATGCTCGACCGAGATTGTCCGTTCGCGGCCCTCGGGCATCACGACGACGGAAGCGGCAGGGGAACCCGGTAACGCGGCAGCGGTCGCGACGGTGACGGCCGCGAACACCCCAATCGAGGCGTGGCATTCATGCGGGATGAAGCTACGTGTTGCGATCGCCCCGCCAGCCATGGGGGGGGCGACGAGCGCGATCTTTGGCACCACCTTGGTCGTGACGCTGCCGAGATTCATCATGGGGCCGGCCGCCAGGCGGATTCGCTCAATGCGGGCCTTGAGTTCGGCGTCTTTGTCGAGCAGCTCGCGCGGCTCGTAGCCGGTGCGGCCGACATCGGCGGCGCGCAGGACGATGACCGGCATGCCATTGTCGATCAGCGTGCAGGCGACGCCATCGACCATGTCCACCGCATTGCCGGTCGGCAGCAAGGCGCCGCAGACCGAACCCTCGGTGCCCAAGAAGCTGATCGCGATCGGCGCGGAGGTTCCCGGCACACCGTCGATGCGGGCCTCGCCATCGACTGCGGCCTGCCCATTCCCGGTTTCCATGACCAGATCGGCGATCGTGCCGGTGTTGAGCGTCCGCACCCGAACGACCGTGCGGGCGCCGGAGGGCGCGACCAGACCGCGCGCGAGGGCGAAGGGCCCGATGCCGGCGAGGATGTTGCCGCAATTGGGCGTCGTATCGACCACCCCCGTCTCAATGCCAACCTGTGCGAACAGGAAGTCGATGTCGCAGCCCGGTTCGGTCGAGCGGGAAACGATGGCGACCTTGCTGGTCAGCGGGTGGGCGCCGCCTAGCCCGTCAATCTGGCGCTTGTCAGGCGAGCCCATCACGGCGAGCAAGAAGGCTTCGCGCGCGACCGGATCGACCGGCAAATCATCACGCAGGAAATAGGCACCCTTCGAGGTGCCGCCTCGGATTAACATGCAGGGGATTGCGACCTGGCCCATTGCCTTACCCAGCCGCCCTGATGCCGGCGCGGGTGATCACATCGCGCCAGAGCGCAAGCTCGGAGCCGATCAGCTTGCCGAAATTCTCCGGCGTTTCCGGGCGCGCGATCGCGCCGTCGCGGGCCAGCGCGGCTACGAACTCCGGCTGCGTCAGCAGCATGTTGGTCTCGCGGTTTAACCTCGCCACGATCGGCGCCGGTGTTCCCGCCGGCGCCACGAGACCATACCACTGCACGGCCTCGAAATCGGCCAAGCCGCCCTCGACCAGCGTCGGCAGATCCGGAACGAATCCGGCCCGCTCTCGGCTTGCGATTCCGAGCGCCCGGAGTTGCCCGCCTTCGGCCAGCGGCAGGACAGCCGGCCCACCCGTCAGCGTGAACTGCACGTTGCCGGCGACGAGGTCGTTCACCGAGGGAGATGTGCCGCGGTAAGGCACATGCACTGCCTCGATGCCGGCGCGGTAAGACAGATAGGCGGCGGCGATATGGGCGGCACTGCCTTGGCCGCCGGAGCTGTAGTTCAGCTTGCCGGGATTGGCCCTGGCATAGGCGATGAACTCCGGCAGGTTCTTGACCGGCAGTTGGGGATTGATCGCCAGGATGTTGGGCACCATCGCGACCAGCGCGACCGGCTTAAAATCCCTCACGGGATCATAGGGCACGTGGGCATAAAGCGATGGCGCGAAGGCCAGCGTGCCGATATGGCCCATCATCAGAGTGTGGCCGTCCGGCTCTGCCTTAGCGACCTGTGCCGAAGCGGTCATGCCGCCCGCACCGGGGCGGTTTTCGATCACGAAGCCCTTGCCGGGAATGACCTGTTCCAGTTTGGCGGCGATCAGCCGGGCCAGCACATCCGTGCTGCCGCCAGGCGTGAAGGGCACGACAACCCGGATAATCCGGCTGGGCCAGGCCGGTTGTGCGCGCGCTGGCGTGATGCTGGACATTCCGGCCAGGCCGAGCCCCGCGAGAAGCGAGCGACGGTCGAGCGTCATCACGCATCTCCCTTGCTGCGAGCGCCGCGCTGCTGCGCGTCGGCGACCGCGTGCGCTAGACCGGGGTCCATCTTGGCCGCCGCCAGCATTTCCGCCGCCTCGCGCATTTCGGCGGCGCGGCGGATGCCATGGGTGGCGACGCGCTCGCTCATGTCGGCATCGAGCGCGTGGAAATCGATCGACGGGAACGTCGCATTCAGGCTGGCGAAGACTGGGTCCTTGACGTCCCAGGCTTCGCAGGCCGCCGCGCAATCGACCATTAGCGCTTCCAGGCCTTTGATCACGATGCTGCGGCAGAGCTTCATCGCTGAAGCGCGGCCAACGACATCTGAAACCGGCGTCAGGTTCATCCCCAGCGCGTTGAGTGCCTCGGAGGCGGATTGCGCTTTGGGGCCGCCAGTCAGGATCGAGACCTTGAGGCCTGGCTTCAACACCGGCGCCATCACGGCTGCCTCGATGTAATCGGCTCCGCTGGCCTCGACCGCCTTGGCCGCCCTTTGCTTGGTCAAGGGTGCAGCCGAGTTGACATCGACGAAAACCTGGCCGGGCCGCAACCAGCGTGCAGCCTCGATCGCTACCGCCTCGGTGCGGTCTGCTGTGACGGCCGAGAAGACGAAACGGGCTTTCGGGCCGACCGCTTCAGCGGACGCGGCGCAACCGACGCCGATCGATCGCGCGGCCGCTTCCAGCCGCTGCCCTTCCGTCTGGCCGAACAGCCTATCAAAGGCATGAATACCGTTCGCACCATTGGCCAGCAGCCCGCGAGCAAAGGTCTGGCCGACCTCGCCGAATCCGATGAATGCGACCGTCGCCGGTGCTGAACTCACCATCGCCAGCTCCTTATGCGCTTGTCCCGCAGAAAGAGTGACCCAGGCCTATTCTCTCATCAAATGATAAGAATGCAGCGATTGATTACTTTCATTCATCGCATTTTGGCGAAACGCTTCGCTTCAGCGCTTGGCTCAGCAGCACCAGCAGATCGCGTGCTGCCGGTCGTAAAGGCACGGTCTTGCGGGTGATGATGCCGAGTGTGCGCGAGACCGACGGCGAACGAAGGGGAACCGCGACCAGATCGCCGGCATCGACCAGATCAAGCGCGAGTTGTGGCACGACGGCATAGCCTATGCCCGAGCGAACGAGGCTGACCGCCGTCACGACCCGCTGGACCTCGTAGCGCCAGATCAGCGTGTCGCGCCGAGCGCCGAGGGCATCGTCGATCAGGATGCGGTTGCCGGTCTCGGCGCTGATGCGCACCAGCGGCTCGCCCTGTAATTGTGCCCAAGTGAGCGATGTCGCGCCTGCAAGCGGCATGCTGCGATGGCTGACCAGGATGAAGGGCTCCTTGACGACCGGCTTGAGCTCAAGATCCCAGCGGTTTGCAGCGACGATGGTGACGCCGAATTCGGCCTCGCCGGACTGGACCTTGTCGGCGATTTCCGAGGCTGAATTGTCGTGGACCCGTACGCCGATGCCCGGATGGCGCTTGGCGAAAGCAGCGATCACCGACGGCATGCAGTGCCCGGCGACGGTCGGCAGGCATCCAACCGAGACCTGCTCGTCGGCGGCATGCACGTCGACCCTGACCTCGTTGATCGCCGATCCAAGGTCCTCGAAAACGCGCCGCGCACGCGGCAACAGGGTTGTGCCGGCAGCGGTCAGGGAAACCTGGCGCGTGGTCCGCAGGAAGAGCGGCGTACCCAGCGATTCTTCCAACTTTCGCACGCGATGGCTGAGCGCGGTCTGTGAGAGGTTCAAGTGCGATGCGGCGGCCCGAAAACTGCCGCGCTCCGCGATGCTGATGAAGGCCTGCAGGCCAAGGACGTCCGCGCGCATTGGCCATGCTACCGCCCTGCATGACTGATTGCGAGATCTTCGAACCGAGGGCCCTGTTTTCGTAAAATCGTTTTTTCAAAGCCTGTCATGAAGGTGCAGAGTGGTGGGGTCAGCTCCACTTGCCCTAAGTCAGCCCAAGGCGAAGCCGGCAGCATGCGTGTTGAGATAAATTGCATAAAGCGAGGTTTGTGCCGTGATGTAGAGGCGGTTGAGGGCGGGCCCACCGAAGCAGAGATTGCCGACGAGTTCCGGGACCGGAATTCGACCGATCAGCGTGCCCTCCGGCGCATGACACAGCACCGCGTCGGCGCTTGAGGTCCAGATATTGCCGCGCCAATCGAGGCGAAAACCATCGATCAGGCCCGCGGTGCAGGCAAGCAGCGGCCCTATGGGACGCAGCGAGGCACTGTCGTCGGTGAAGCGGTAGGCATGGATCGCAGCCGGCGTCCCCTTCACGTGGGTCGCCCCCGTCTCCGACACGTAGAGGATCTTCTCGTCGGTCGAAAACGCCAGCCCATTGGGCTGAATGCGGTCCGTTGCCACCGCCCTCACGGCTCCGGTCGCGGGATCGAGGCGATAGACATGCGATCCGCCGATCTCGCTCGCCGCATGGAATCCTTCATAGGCGCTGTCGATCCCATAGGTCGGATCAGTGAACCAGATGCTGCTATCTGACCTGACGACGACGTCGTTGGGCGAATTGAACCGCTTGCCATCGATCCTGTCGGCGAGGACGCGCCAACGGCCATCATGGTCGAGTCGCGAGATGCAGCGCCGGCCGTGCTCGCAGGCGATCAGACGGCCCTGATGATCTAGCGCATGGCCGTTGTGGAAGCCGACCTTCGCCTCGAACACGCTGACTTCGCCATTGTCCTCGTTGAAGCGCAGCAGCCGGTCGTTGGGAATGTCCGACCAGATCAGATGCCTCGCGGACGGCACATAGACGGGCCCTTCGCTCCAGCGCGCGCCGGACCAGAGGTGTTCCAGCCGGGCATGTCCGATGATCAGCGACGCGAAGCGATCATCGAGAATCTCATAAGAACTCATCGTGACGGGGCCTTATTCGCGGCGCTGGCTGCGGGGCGCCGGCGTATGCCGAAGCCGATCGGCGGGCGCCGGTTGCCGGGATGGACGAGATCGCTGCCCCAATGGGCCTGGTAGGTGTCGAAGGCCAGGCCGAGCCGCTGCAGCCACCCGAACAGCACGAGGCAGGCCAGCCACCAGGCTCCAATCAAGAGCCACATCCAGTGTGGCGCATTGGCATGCCAGAGACCGCTGGCGATTGCGCCACAAGCGCCAAACAGCGCGAGATAGCCTCCGAACTTGTGAATGTACTCGAACGCCCTCCGGCGCGGCGACATATCGTAGTGATCGCCATGCGTCCCGCCGTCGGACGCTCCCTCTGACGGGCCGCCCTTGCTGCCGCGCAGCCAGGCGCTGGCGAATTGCAGCGCCGCGAGCCCGGCGACGCTCCAGCCGAACAGGCGGTGTGTCGTTGCCGCTCCGCTGCTGCCGCCAGGCAGCAGGATCAGGCCGAGGGCGATCAGCGTGAGCGCTCCGGTGAGATAGTGCAGGCTGCGATGAAGATGCCACCAGCCGGGATGGTCTAGTTCCTGCGGCCAGTTCTGGCCCGGCCAAAGCTTGAGGAAGCGCGCCGCCAGAATCCCGCAAGGCACCAGCCCGCCCCAGGCCAATATCATCAGCCGGGCGTGCCAAGCCGCGGCGCCTTGAATCTCGTGAGGCCGCAGCGCGTCGATCGGGGCGAGCAGCCAGTCGAGCATCGTCAGCCCTTGACGGCGCCGGCGGTCATGCCGGTGATGATCTGACGCGAGGCGAGAAGTGTGAACAGGATCGGCGGAATGGCCAGCAGCATGCCGGTTGCCATGATCACCCCCCAGTCGATGTTGTACTCGGTCAGCGAGTTGACGATCGTCACCGGCACGGTGCGCGTCTTCCGGTCGGCCAGCGCATTGGCCAGGAGGAACTCGTTCCAGGCGATGCGGAAGGTGAAGATCGCGGCAGCGGCCAGCCCCGGCTTGATCAGCGGCAGCACGATCAGGAAAAATGTGCGGAACGGCCCGGCCCCATCGATCCGTGCGGCTTCTTCCAGCTGGATCGGGACCTGCACGATGAAGCTTTGCAGGATCCAGATCACGAAGGGCAGGTTCATCGCGACATAGACGAGGATGATGCCCCAATGCGTCCCGGCCGCGCACTGGTCGCCGATGCAGAACTGGAACGTCCAGATGCCGAACACTGGGACCAACAGGACCGCCGGCGGGACCATGCGCAGCAAAAGCGTCGTCAGCGACAGGCCGCTGCGGCCGACGAAGCGGAAACGCACGATGGCGTAAGCCGCCATACAGCCGAGCACGAGCGTCACGACCGTCGCGATGCTGGCGATGAACAGCGAGTTCGACAGCGCCCGGCCGAAGGTCGGGTCGCAGCGGGCGATGTCCTTCGGCTCATACCAGAGCAGATCGCAGAGCACCTGCTCGTAGTTGCGCAGGGTCGGCACGAACAGAAGGCTCGAATTGTCGCTCATGATGTCGACATTCAGACGCAGGGAGGTGATCAGCATCAGCACGATCGGCCCGACCGACATCAAGACGAGCAGGACCAGCATGACGTAGAAGCCGGAGTTCTGGCGACGGTCGGTGGCTGTGGTCATGGTGAAGCGGCCTCTGCCTCGGCGGCGGCGCGCAGCCGGGCCGCGCGTTTTTCGGTGAGGATGCCGTAGACGAACATGGCCAGCGTCAGCGCCATCAGCACGATGAGCAGCAGGTTCGACATCGCCGCGGCTTTGCCCAGTTCGCGGAACTCGGATGCGGTCCGGGCGATCCGCAAGGACATGATCTCGGTCGAGAGGCCCGGCCCGCCATTGGTCAGGACCAGCACGACCTCCAGCACCTTGAAGGCATCGATCAGCCTGAGCAGGCCGGTGACGATCAGCACCGGCAGCATCAGCGGCAGCTTGATGTGCCAGATCTGCTGCCACCCGCTGGCGCCGTCGATGCGGGCCGCTTCCATGGCCGATTTCGGCAGCGACTGCAGCGCCGCCAGCGACAGGATGAAGATGAACGGCGTCCACTGCCAGATGTCGGCCAGGATGATGGAAACCAGCGCCCAGCTGGAATCGGACAGCCACGGCACGGGATCGAACCCGAGCCCCGTCAAGATGCGGTTCAGTGGCCCGACGGTGGGGTGATAGAGGTAGCGCCACATCAACCCGACGACGATCGGGGCGATCATCATCGGCAGGATGAACAGCGTGCGCAGCAGCGTCATGCCGCGCAAAGGGCGATCCAGAAGCAGCGCGAGACCCACGCCCAGGATCATTTCGCAGGTCACGACAACGGCGGCGAATTTCAGCGTGACGAACAGCGACTCGCGAAAGCTGGGATCGTTGAGCAGAAACAGATAGTTGCGCCACCCGACCCAATCGGCCTGCGAGATCCGCTGGCTCGGGTTCCAATCGAGAAAGCTGGCGTAGACCATGTAGCCGACGGGATAGAGCAGCGCCACGCCGAGCACGGCCAGGCTCGGGGCCAGAAAGAGGTAGGGCGTCAGGCGGGAGGCGTTTGCAGCTTGCATGTCGGGAGCGGCCTGCTTCGACGGCGTGGGATCGGGCGGCGGCAGAGCCGCCGCCCGGTGCGCGACGTCAGGGCTTGAAGGTCTCGTAGCCGGCTTCCTTCATCGTCGTCTTGATCCGGCCGGCGAGACCGTCGAGCGACTGCTTGATGTCGGCGTTCTCGGTCAGGATCTTCGAGACCGTCGTGCCGAGGTCATTGTTGATCTTCCCCCAGGGCGGGATGATCGGGCGCCAGTCCGGATCGGCCTGCTTCAGCGCCTCACCGAAGGTCTTCATGTAGGGGTACTTGGCGTTGACGTCGGCATCGGCATGCGTCGAGAAGCGGATTGGATTGCCACCCTGCAGGGCAATCAGCTTGTCTGCCTTCTTCGATGTCAGCCATTGCATCAGCAGAAAGGCCGCCTCCTTGTTTTTGGCATTACGCGGGATCGCGACGCCGAAGCCGCCGGTCTGGGAGCCGTAACGTACGCCCTTGGGATGGATGGCCCAGCCGACCTTGCCGGCGATCCTGGACTTGGTGGGATCGTCCACCTGTCCGGCAAAAACCGTGGAATCGAGGAACATCGCCGTCTTGCCTTGGAGGAAGGCTGTGCCGGCCTCGGCAAAGCCGAAGGTCTTGGCGCCTTCAGGGCCGCAATCGACGATGGTCTTCAGCGCCTGGGCAGCCTTGACCCCGGCCTCGTTGTTGATGATCGGGTTCCACTGACCGTCGAAGACGCGCCCGCCCAGCGGAGCCAGGTGAAGCAGAAACGCATGCGCCGCGTGCTGGCCGGACGCGGCGCGCGAGGCCAAGCCACCCATGCCGGGCTCAAGCTTTGGGATCCGGCAGGCGAGGTCGAGCATCTCGTCATAGGTCTCGGGAACCTTCAGCCCATGCTTCTCGAAGATATCCTTGCGATAACCGAGGATCGAGGTCTCCGCTCCGAATGGGATGCCGAATAGCGAGCCCGTCGGACCGGGCAAATAGCCCTTTTCGCCGCCGGCCACGCCGATGTTTTGCAGATAGCCGGGGATGATGTCGGCAGCGTCGTAGGCGGGGTCCGACAGCAGCGGGTTCATGAAGAACCGTGCGAGGTTTTCCAGCTGGTCGGCGAAGACATAGTCGGCCTTCGAAAAGACGACATAGCCGATGAGATCGTAGTCGCCCCTGGCCTTCGTCAGCTCCAGAGTCTGCTTCTCCCGCATCTTGAGATATTCGAGCTGGTCGACCTCGACCTTGATGCCGGTCTGGCGGGTGAATTCCGGCAGCACCTTGACCACGGCGTCATAGTGCGGGTGAGCTGGAAAATTGACGACGAGCGTTTTGCCCTTGTGTGCGTCGTAGGGCCCGGCCTGGGCGCTTCCGCCCCCTCCCGCCAGAACCATCGCGGCCAGCGCCACGCTTGTGAAAACCTTGAACATAAGTCCTCCCCTCGTTGGTCTCGTTAGAGCCGTTGTCCGCTCTTTGCTGCGAAGATCATGATGTGCTCGGGCGCGACCGAGGCCGTGATCGCATCGCCGGGGCGGTGCAACGCGACGCTGGGCGTCTCGATGAGAATGCGCGTTTCACCGCAGCGCGCCGCGATGACGGCGCTGGCCCCGAGATATTCCGAGAGGATCACGCTCAGGCGCAGCGCGCTGCCGGAACGCGGCGCAAGCTCGATCGCGGTGGGGCGGATGCCGACCAAGACGGGCTCGGCCCGGACGGGCCATCCGCCCGGTCGTTGCGGCAGCGCGAGCTCGAAATCCTCGCCCTTCACCGATAGCGCATCTCCGCTGGAGACGATGTTGCCGGGCAGGAAATTCATTGTCGGAGAACCGATGAAGCCGGCCACGAACTGGTTGATAGGGTTCTCAAACAGCTCTCGTGGCGTTCCCTGCTGCTGGATCACCCCCTCGTTCATCACCACGATCCGGTCGCCCAGCGTCATGGCCTCGACCTGGTCATGGGTGACGTAGACCATATTCTTGGCGATGCGCTGGCGCAGCTCGGCCAGTTCCGTGCGCATTCTCGCACGCAGCTTGGCGTCGAGATTGGACAGGGGCTCGTCGAACAGGAAGGTCGAGGCGTCCCGCACCAGGGCCCGGCCCATCGCCACACGCTGGCGCTGCCCCCCGGACAGCTCCGCCGGCTTGCGGTCGAGCAGATGCGCGATGTTCAGCATCTCGGCGACACTGCGCACCTTGGCGGCGATTTCCGCCTTGGGACGGCGCTGCAGGCGCAACGCGAAGGACATGTTCCGCGCGATGTTCATGTGCGGGTAGAGGGCATAGTCCTGGAACACCATCGCGATGTCCCGGTCCTTAGGGTCGCGTCGGCTAACCGGCGTCCCGTCGAAATAAATCTCGCCCTTCGTGAGGGTTTCGAGACCGGCTAGGATTCGCAAGGTCGTCGACTTGCCACAGCCCGACGGGCCGACCAGGACCGTGAATTCGCCGTCCGGTAAGGTAAGGTCCAGCGGCTTGAGAACCTGGACCTCTCCAAAACGCTTCTCGACGCCCGCAAAGACGATCTCAGGCACATTTCCACCCATCTTGTTTTTTGTTGCCGGCAGGATGTCGCACCGAGCGCCCGAAGTTAATCCGGCTTTGCGAAAATCAACGTTAGCGCTAACGCTGCCTTGGGCGGAGCGGTCATGACGCGTAAGATCAACGTCGGGATCAAGGATATCGGCCGCGCGGTCGGCGTCAGCATGATGACGGTGTCGCGGGCGCTACGCGGTGTGGAGGGCGTCTCGCCAGCCATGCGCGCCGAAATCCTGCGCATGGCCGAGGTCATGGATTATCGGCCCAACCGAACGGCACGCTCCCTCGCAAGTGCGCGGTCCTCGCTGATTGGCATCTCGATTCCGACCCTGTTCAGCGACGTCTTCCCCGAAATCCTCGACGGTATGCGCGCCACCCTGAGCCATGCCGGCTTCGACACCGTGATCGACACGACCGACTACGATCGCTCCCGCGAGGCGGCCTGGGTCGAGCGCATGCTGGACTGGAATGCGGCAGGGCTGGTGCTCAGCGGGATCGACCATGCGCCGGAGATGCGTGACCATTTGCGTGCCCTGCAGATCCCGACACTGGAGATATGGGATGTCTGCGACGATCCGATCGATATCTGTGTTGGCGTCGACCACCACGCGGCCGGAGAGATGCTCGGACGTCACCTCATCGCCTGTAGCTACCGTCGCCCGGCCTTCGTCAGTGTTCCGGAGGGACGCGACAGGCGGGCCGACAAGCGGCTGGCAGGCCTGCGCGCCAGCTTCGAGGCGGCCGGTGTTGCCGAGATGATGGTCGAGCGGGTCGACCGGCGCGCGGCCTTTGTGGCTGGCGCCGTCGGCACAGAAGCCTTGCTGAATCGGCCGGGGCCGCGGCCCGACGTCATCGCTTATCTCAACGACCACATGGCCTTCGGGGGCCTTTCGGTCTGCGAGAGGTTGGCGCTGCCAGTCCCGCAAGCCGTCGGCATCGCCGGCTTCAACGGGTTGGAACTCAACACGGTCCTGCCGCGGCCGATCACGACCGTTCGGACCCCACTCAACGCCATGGGCGTGACCGGTGCTCGCAACCTCGTCGCCCGAATGAACGGCGCGGTCGTTGTACGTTCGATCATAATGCCAACCCGGTTGCAGGAAGGCGATACGACCTGGGCGGTCGGCGCATCGGCTGCGTGACAGGGCGGACAACTCGGTCATGTTGGCCCGCAACACCGTCTGAGAGGCGATGACCAAGGTTCTTCGCTGAGCTCGCGTTCACGCGCGGACTGACGGAACGCGCGGCCTGTTGGTGGCGAGATGTCGCGGGCGTGGGGTCGCAAGATATGCGTCGGAAGCCTTAAGGGCGGCTTCCACGCTTGGCTGAATGTATCGGCGCAGATCGTTGCGCCATGTTTCGGTCATGGCATCCCAACCCAATTGCTCTGGACGACGCACCGCCTCATGCAGTGCTCGCGCTGCAGCCTCGACGGCGACGGCGATGCGGGGATGTGACATGGGTGAAGTCTCTGCGCGCAACTGAAACGGACCCGGATACAGTCAAGTCTTTAGAGCAGCAGCGTTATTGTAGTTTTGTCCTATCGCGTATGGCAATCTCGTCGGCAACCGCGTTCCACAGCCGGATGGCAATCTCATTTTGTTCAAGCTGCGCCTGCTGAGCAAGGCGCTTGGCCTGATCGTAAGCATCGGTTCCGAAATCGCGAATGATCATCCCCGCTGAGATCCGAACCACTGTGATCCAGATGCGGTCTACGTTTTTCGTTTCTGATGGCGCGTCGTTCATCAGGTCCCATTGCCATCACTAAGCAAAAATCAAAAACAAAACCCGGCGTTTAGACTAATTTGAATGATTAACAGCGCAATGAACCGGTTGCGTTCTGTGGCATGGCTTTACCTGCATCTTTTTCTGAGACGCGAGACGTTGCGTGAGAGAAGCAACGTCATCGTTGGGATTGGACGACGTGCTGGCTGTAGCTGGCATCGTTACAGGCCCCTCCGTCATTCAATTCGTCACCCAGTGAGTTGTCGCTTTTTCGCTCATGGCGCCTGCATTGCCGTCTGACAGACTGCTCATGACGTGCGTTTTGCAGCCCCCTTACGATCCTCGCTGTACTCGGCTTTGTTGACGGTCCCTGCTCTTGCGCAGGAGGCGAACGCGCCCGCGCCGCCCAAAAGAACGGCCCCTGGTCTGCTCGCCAGGGGCTCGATGCTGCGTCATGCGATCAGCGGCAAATGGTCTTGTAGCCGACGATGATGGTCTCGCCGGAGTAGCGGTCGAAGCGCTTGATCGGCTTCTCGAAGCAGTCCTCCTCGGCCTCGACGAAGTGCACCGGTTGCTGGTGGCCATAGCCGGCCTCAAGCAGGTCGCGGGCCTGGTTGCTGACGATCGCCGCGCCGATGAGGGCACCGCTGGGGCCGAGCAGGGCCCCGGTGGCGGCCGTCTTGCGGCTGTACTGCTTGACCGGCTTCACCTTGACGCCGCAGTCGGTGGCGGAGGCGGTGGAGACGAACGAACCCCTGATTAGGGCGGCGGCGACGGTCTTCTCCAAGGCGCTAGGCGCTGTAGAGGCCAATCAGCTCCCGTGGGCTTGGCGAGGTCAGGTTCACAGGGTTCTCCGGGGTTATCCCTCGTACCCGCCAAAGGGGCCCTAGCGGATCTTGATCACTCCTCCAGACGCGAGGCCGTATTTTGCCAGTGCATCTGCCGTCAGCTGTCGCTGGAGTTCGATCGTGGATCCCGCGGCCACCGATTGGTCGCGCTGAAGAATCCGCTCAGCGCTGGATTGCGTCGATGCCGCCACGACAAACACCTGGACGCCGGGCTGCGTCCGGGACGTCACTGCAAACTGGAAACCCTGCACGGTCATCGCGGCCTCCTCGGTTTTCGCGCATACAACACTGCGACGTTTCGCAACCCGGACAGGCACAAGCGATTGCCGATCCGAAATTCGCTGCGCCGAACGGCCATGTTCGGGCAGTTGTCCTTACCGGGTCAGCGCGTCCTGGGTGACTGTTCGATTTCGCCCGGTGCGCTTGGCAGCCAAAAGTGCCTGGTCCGCGCGCTCGATCAACGAAGTCGGGGTGTCCCCCAGTTTATAGGCCGCGACACCAGACGAGATCGTGATGCGGCCGAGCTTCTCGTTGGTGGAGCGCTTGATCAGTTCGCGCTTCAACAGAGCCTGCCGCACGGACTCAGCGTAGAGCTTCCCATCATTCAGGTTTGTATCGGGCAGGATGATGGCAAATTCCTCGCCACCGAAGCGCGTGATGACAGCGCGATCGACCATGTGTTCCGTCATGGTTTGGGCGACCAGCCGCAGAACCTGATCGCCTGTGGCATGCCCGTGATCGTCGTTGAAGCGCTTGAAGTAATCAACGTCGGCAATGACCAAGGTGAGAGGAATGCCGTCTGAGGTCGCAACCTCGAAACACGCCTGCAGCCTCTCCTCGAAATGCCGCCGATTGGCGAGACCCGTGAGCGCGTCCGTCTGTGCCTCGATCCGGGTGGTTTCGAGGGCGTCTCGCAGGTGACTGATTTCGCGTGCACTGTCGCGCAGCTTCGATTCGAGCGTCGCTTTTCTGGCAACCTCGCTCCGGGTCGATAGCACGAGGGTCTCAACCCATTTGCGGAGCATGGTTCGATCCGCCGAAGCTGGGCCTTGTTCGGAGAGCGCAGAGATTTCGCTGTGGTAGAGTTCGCTGGCGTCTACGGCCTCGTTGATCTGGCGGGTCAGCCCAGCGATTTCCTCCAAGATTTGAGAACTGGTCCGGTTCGCTTCTTGAGCCAGACGCTCGGTGGCCAGGTATCGATTGTAAAGGCCGTCGATGACCGTCGCGCCAACGAAGCCGCCGCTGTCCAGACCCTGTTGCAGTTCTGCGCTCAGCGCCGGGATTGTGCCCGACAGATGCGCGTACCAGACCTCGAAGGTCCGAGGATGGGAAGGCGATCTGTGAAGGCGCATCGCCGCAACGACGCGATCAGCAAGGTCGTCCTCGTCGACTCTCTTCGCAACGGCGTTTGTCATGCCACACCGCGATCTCAGAACTCTTCCCAGCCCGCATCGCCGGCGCGGCTGTTGGCGACCTTCCTGGCGGGTGCCGGCGCCGGGCGCGGTGCGGGAACCGCCATGCGGGGCGCCGGAGCCTTGTGAGCGAAGGCGGCTTCCGCGAGCTGGCGCAGGCGGGCGGGCTCGGCCGCGACGGGCCGCGGCGCCGGCGCCGCTGCGGCCCGGCCGTCGTCCGGCCCGGTCTTGAAGGCGGCGACGAGATCGTTGAGCTGGGCGATCTTGCCCGAGAGCGAGCCGGCCGAGGCGGCGCTCTGTTCCGACAGCGCCGCGTTCTGCTGGGTCATCTCGTCGAGATGGGCGACCGCTTGGCTCATCTCGTCGATGCCGCTGGCCTGTTCACCCGAGGCGGCAGAGATTTCCGCGATGGTGGCCGCGACCTTCTCGGAGGCTGCCAGAATCTGGCTGAGCTGTTCGCCGGCCTGGCGGACGAGCTTGACGCCCTCGCCGACCTCGCTGTTCGAGGACGAGATCAGCGCCGAGATGTCCTTGGCCGCCTCGCTCGAACGCTGGGCGAGTGTGCGCACCTCCGAGGCCACGACCGCGAAGCCCTTGCCGGCATCGCCCGCACGGGCCGCCTCGACCGCCGCGTTCAGCGCCAGCAGGTTCGTCTGGAAGGCGATGTCGTCGATCACCCGGATGATGTCCGAGATCTTGGTCGAGG
>NZ_LSKN01000306.1:0-208 GCF_001557075.1 Methylobacterium sp. CCH7-A2 | reverse complement strand
AGGTTCCTGTCCCTGTAGAGGTGCCGGCTGAAGCAGATCGGGTCCTTTCGATTGCCCGCGACAGCAGGGGCAGGCCATATCCTGGATATCGGCAACCTGCTCGATGCGCGGCAGGTGCGCGGGCAGCGAGCCGCGGTTGGCGCGACGCTTCTTGACCCGGTCAGCGCGCTTGGCGGGATCAGCCGCTTCCTCGCCGGCGAGGCCCTCG